>JAFXIF010000058.1 GCA_017533325.1 Alphaproteobacteria bacterium | reverse complement strand
CTGAAAATTTGACTATTAATGGGGGTATTGGTGTTGAGGGGAATCCTGGTTCAGGAAACTTGATTTCATTAACTTCAACAGGGGGAAATATTTTAGTTACAGGTGATGTAAAAGCAATAAATAGCCAATCAAAAAATATAGAAGATACTTTTGAATTTAAATCATCACGAGGCGGAACGATTGAAATTAAGGGAAAAATCCTGAATGAAAAAGACAATGTGGCAACGGCAAGTTTAAGTGAAGAAAAAGCCGATACCGGCGTGTTTGTGTCGCTTGATGAGTCAACTTTAAAATTACATAAAGACTCTGAAATTGAAGAGATTTCTTCAAATAAAGGCGTTATTGATTTAACGAATACAACAGGTGAATCCGCCATTCAAATTACCTCATTAGAGGGCGAAGAAACCGCCATTCAAGTGGCAAGTTCCGATACGGCTAAAACAACCATTGGTAATAATAAAGCAAGGGCTTTGACATTAAGGGCAAGTTCAGAAATGAATGATGACGTAAATGACAGCACCGCATTGGCAAACGCGTTATCGGAGCTTGTTGCGGTGGAATCGGGTAACCAAGAAGTGAAACTGGAAGCTGAAGAAGGCAAGCTTGCGGGCGAATTTAAAGCAACGCTTAATAATGGCGTTATTGAAGAGGTGAAAGTGCGCGCCAATAATGTTACCGAATCGGTTAAAGATGTGATGGGGCTTCAAGTTTTAAGTTTCCGCAATCAAATCAATGACGTTCAAAAACGCATGGGCGATTTAAGGCTTGATGAGAACTTAAAAGGCACTTGGGTCAGGACTTTTGGCGGAGATGTGAAATTCGGCGATATGGGCCTTAAAAATAAATATAACACCATTCAAGCAGGCGCTGATTTCAAAAAAGGCAATGCTTATTTTGGCGTCATGGCAAGTCTCACCGAGGGCGATTCAAAAATGAACCGCGGTGACGCAGAAGATAAAACCTACGGCATGGGCGTTTATGCGGGATACATGACCGACAATGGGTGGTATGTGGACGCCACAGTCAAGCAAATGCATCTTCAAAACAAATTTAAAGCAAGGTATAACACAGGCGAACTCTCTCGAGGAAGTTATAAAACATGGGGCACAAGTGTGTCACTTGAAGCCGGCAAACGAGTCAAACTTCCTTGCGGATTCTTTGTTGAACCGCAAGCGGAAATCATGTATGGCCGGGTGCAAGGCATTAATTATACCACCTCAGCCGGCGTGAAAGTTGAGCAAGAAGCTTTTGAATCCTTGATTGGAAGAGCGGGCTTAAGTGTTGGCAAAACATTTAAAGACAAGGGGTCCGTTTATGCGAATGTTTCTGTTCTCAACGATTTTGCGGGCAAAGTTAAAACCAGCTTCTCCTATTGGAATCAAGAAACAAAAACTCGGGACGATATGGGTGGCGCATGGACAGAGTTTGCCGTTGGAGGCACCTATAAACTAAACAAAAACACGGCTGTTTATGGCGAGTTTGCCACCAGCAAGGGAACGGACCTTACCAACCCCGTTCAATGGAGTTTAGGTTTAAGGTTTAGTTTTTAAGGCATAAAAAAAGCGAGTCGGTTGACTCGCTTTTTTTATCAAGATTTAAATTAATCTGTTAACACAGCTTTAATTCTTCGAATACCGGAAGCAACAGCTTCTTCTTTTTTGATTTTGAAAGTGCCGAGTGTTTTGGTGTTTTCAGCATGCGGACCCCCACAAACTTCTCTTGATACATCCCCAATGCTATAAACCGTTACCGGATCAGGATATCTTTCAATAAAAGAAGCCTCTGCCTCACTTGAAATGGCATCAGCTTTGCTCATTTGTTGAATTGTAACATCCAAACCGGATTGAATCCATTCATTCACCAAAACCTCAACTTTTGATTTTTCTTCATCGGTTAATTTATGGTCACAGTTAAAATCAAAGCGCATCCGTTCCGCCGTGATATTTGACCCTTTTTGATGAATATTTTCATTCACAACTTTCTTTAAAGCCGCATTTAACAAGTGAGTTGCCGTATGGTATTTAGCTTCTGTTTCACCGGAACTTGCCAAACCGCCTTTGAATTTTTGTTCAGCACCTTGACGGCTTTTTGCCTTATGTTCTTCAAATTTTTCCATAAAACCTTTTGTATCAACTTCGATGCCTTTTTCTTGAGACAATTCAACAGTCAATTCAAGCGGAAAACCATAGGTATCATAAAGTTTAAATGCCAAATCTTTGTTAAGTTTATTATCCGTTAAATTTTCGGTGATTTTTGCAAATTCTTTCAATCCGTTATCAAGCGTTTTTCCAAATTTAACTTTTTCGGTTGTTAAAACCTCTTTAACCACATCGCTATTTCGTTCCAATTCCGGATAATATTTGCCGAATTTTGCAATAATTAACTGAGCTAATTCAACTTCCCAATTGCTATTTAAATCAATGCCAAGAGATTTTGCATAACGAATCGTTCTTCTGATTAACCGGCGCAAAATATATCCTTGATCGGTGTTGCTTGGCTTAATTCCGGCCGGATCTGCACTGATAAAGACTGCACTTCTGATATGATCGGCAATGATGCGCATTTCACGTTCATTTCCTTCATACGGGATGCCAGCAATTTCAACGATTTTTTCAATCACATCTTTCCAAATTGAAGATTGATAGTTATCTTTGACCCCTTCTAAAACAGCCGTAATTCGTTCAAGACCCATACCGGTATCAACATTCTTTTTCGGCAAGCTTGTAAAAGAGCCATCTTCATTATGCATGCATTGCATGAATACATTATTCCAAATTTCAACCCATGTTTCATCATTCGGATCAAATTCTTCAGGAACCGGCTCTGCCCCACTCCAATAAAAAATTTCAGAATCCGGACCACACGGACCTGTTGCCTCCATATTCGGCCACCAGTTATCCGAAAGCATTTTAATCCGTTTTTCTGAAATCCCTAATGATTTCCAAATTTCAATACTTTCCTCATCAGCCGGAACAACTTCATTTCCTTCAAAAACGCTGACAGCCAATTTTTCAACAGGAACATTTAAACTTTTTGTTAAAAATTCAAAGCTCCAGGTCAAGCTTTCTTTTTTGAAATAATCCCCTAAACTCCAGTTCCCGAGCATTTCAAAAAACGTGTGATGAACAGTATCACCAACTTCATCCAAATCATTGGTTCTTAAGCATTTTTGATAATCACACAATCTTGTCCCATTCGGATGAGCAGCACCTTTTAAATAAGGTACTAACGGTTGCATACCGGCCGTATTAAACAAAACAGACGGATCATTTTCCGGCACAATCGGAGCAGACGGAATCTGCGCATGATCTCTTTCTTTAAAAAACTCTATATAAGCATCCCTGATATTCATAAATTTCCTCACACATTATTAAATTTTAATCGGCAAGATTTTAGCATATCAGAGCTTATTTGTCAAACAGAAAAAAGTCATATAAAATCAACAAGTAATTCATAAAAAAAAGAGCCTAGAAAATAGGGCCATAGTCTTCGTTACCAAAGCATAAAAAAACTCCCCAAAGGGAGTTTATTTTATGGTGCGGTTAAGAAGCGCTAAGCAAAAAGTTGCCTTGAATGGCAAGTTTTTGTCCTGCAAGCTCCCAAAGTTTCTTGGTGACTTTTTTAAACCAAAAAGGATTAAAAAAAGAGCCTAGAAAATAGGGCCATAGTCTTCGTTACCAAAACATAAAAAAACTCCCCAAAGGGAGTTTATTTTATGGTGCGGTTAAGAAGACTCGAACTTCCACGGATCTCTCCACAGCGACCTCAACGCTGCGCGTCTACCAATTCCGCCATAACCGCAAAATGTAGGTGCATTATAAATAACTTTTTTTTAAAATGCAAGTTCTTTTTTATAACTTTAAAAATTTTTTTAAAAGAAAAAGGAAAAGCGGCGCCTGTTTGCACCGCTTTTATAATTTTATTTACCACAAGGTGAGAAAACTTCAGCAACGGACAAAACACCAAACAAATATTGATTTGTGCAAACTTTTTGGCCACCGATACGTCCACGTTCACCCATACAACCGGACAATGTTGAAACAGCTAAAACAAGAGCTGCAATCATTAATACTTTTTTCATTTTTAATTCCTTTCAATTGGTTTAACAAAAAAAGTTTACACTATATTTTTTTTACTTGTCAAATACAATTGTATGTTTTTTGACAACCTATTAAAAATTATGAATTAATGCTTTCCAAAATAACCGTTCCCTTCTTTTGTCGGGCGGCCATATATTGTTTACGAAGTGAATCACGAACCCGATGAGGTTCTCTGATTTTATGCATTCTAAGCATACCCGTTTTATCCGTTGAATTAATATAAATATCCCCCAAATCCGCCCAAACATCAATCATAGTTTGCGAAGCAGAACTGTCAACAATCCTGAAAAGTTCAATTTCATCAACATCTTTTGAAAAAATGCCGGAAATCACAACCAAACGTTGAGAGGTCAAAACATAACTATGGTAAATTCTATTATAATAAAGAGCAATGGCAAAGATACCTAATGTTACAATCGTTAAAATCAAATAAAAAGGATTAAATTTAATATCCCGAACCGAGCCGGTTACTTCCCAAATAAATGTTTCATCCTTATCAATAATACTTTGAATAATTCGATCGTTTAAACTCATACAATTCTCTCCTTTTTTAATCTTTCTTAACCCTATCATACAGATAAAAATTTTTCAAGAACTTATTTTTTTCTCATATTTTTTTATTTTTTTTATTTAATAAAACATAACATTATATTTATTTTGCATAAAATTCAATATGTTATCTAGACATCTTTTTATTTCATACCTAATGTAAAATTGCTTCAGTTTATTTTAAGAAAGGAGATTAAAATGAAGAAATATTTATTATCAGGCTTTGCCGCTGCCTTGATGCTTTTTACTGCATCATCTGCTTCGGCATACGATTTTTCAAAACCTTATGCTTTGGCTGAAGGTGGCTATTCATTCGGAACGGATTCAAACGGAGATGCCGGTGTTTTAGGCGTTGGTATGGGATATCATATCAATCATTATTTCCGCACAGACTTAACCGTCGGTTACCGCGGATGGGGTAATGTTGATATGAAAGCTGACAGAAGCAAAAAAACAGACGTTTGGTCTATTCCTGTGTTAGCCAACTTCTATTTAACCTATCCGATGAGCCATAATTTCAATGTATACGGTATGGCCGGTCTTGGTATGGCTTGGAACAATACGGACGATATGAAAGATGCAAAAGGCGCAACAAAAACAAATTTTGCATGGACAGTCGGTGCCGGTATTGAACACATGTTTACAGATTGCATGTCCTTAGATCTTGGTTACAGATATGTTGACTTAGGTCAAGCTCGCGTTAAATCCAGAGCGGGATACACAGGACGTAGCAAAGAAGACATGCGTTCACATGATGTTAAGTTAACAGCAAGATTTTATTTTTAAGACTCCCACTTAAAAATAAGCGATGCGTGGTGTTTCTTCCTTGGCACCACGCATTTTTTATATCTTATAATTTTTTTCAAGTAACTCTTTTAAATCCGCCATATCTTTTGGCAAAGGCACTTCAAAAGACAAAAACTTTTCCGTTCGCGGATGAATAAATCCCAAAAAAGAAGCATGAAGCGCCTGTCTTGGAAAAAACCTTAATTGAGAGGGTGCAGATTTTAAAACCACGCCGTAAACACTATCTCCAATCAAGGAATGACCTAAAGAACTCATGTGCACCCTAATTTGATGCGTTCTTCCCGTTTCTAAAACACATTTAATCAAACTTGCCGGCACTTTCGGATAAATATCAACGCATTCATAATGTGTTACAGCCTGTTTCCCGTTAACTGTCACAACCGCCATTTTTTGTCTGTTAGATGAACTTCTTCCGATTAAAGAGGATACAACACCTTCCTTTTGCTTTAACACGCCCCAAACAAAAGCCTGATAAACTCTTTCAATCGTGTGTTTTTTAAATTGCTCAGACAAATGGACATGCGCAAAATCATTTTTTGCAACAACCAAAATTCCACTTGTATCCTTATCAATACGATGAACAACCCCCGGTCTTAAAACGCCACCAATACCTGAAAGAGAGTCTTTACAATGATAAAGAAGAGCGTTTACAAGCGTTCCTTGATAATTTCCGGCCCCCGGATGAACAACCATTCCGGCCGGTTTATTCACAACAATTAAATCATCATCTTCATATAAAATATCAAGAGGAATATTCTCCGCCTCCGGTTCGGCTGGAACGGCATTTGGCAAAGTGATAACAAAAGAATCCCCTTCTTTTACTTTTAAATCAGCTTCATCTGCAAACCGGTCTTCTTTTTCATATTTCACACAGTCCGTTTCAATCAATTTAATAATCCGGTTTCTGGAAAATGAAGGACAACAGGAAACCAAAAACTTATCCAATCGCATATTTTTTTCGTTTTCAGACACTTTTTTAGTGACAAAAGGCGTATTTTTTTGATATTCTGATGGTGCTTCAGAGGGAAAATCGTCTTCAAAGTCCTGCATAATAAAAACTCCTTTATTTAAGAGGATAAAAATGAATAAATTAATACTTGCCAAATTTATTGTTTTTTTGTTAGCCGGTCTTTTGGCTGCCGGCTGTGGCTTATTGTTTCATAAAATAGCAAAAAAGAATTGGAAAAGCAACTTAAATCAGGACCAATCACTTTCAATTACTCAAAAAGAAAGCTTTATTTTATTACCTGAAGACGAAACAATCGGACGGGTTTTTGCTTGTCAAAATCTTATATGTTTGACAGCCTTAAAAAATGAAAAAATAAATAAAATTTATGTCATTCACCCTCAAACAGGAAAAAAAGTTCACACACTTATTTTCTCAACAACGAAAACGGAGGAAAAATGAAAATAAAATCTTTTTTTGCTCCCAACCTTGTAAACGCCCTTAATATTATTGAAACACTTTATAAAAAAGATGCTGTCATTCATTCGGTTACCAGCGTCAATCAAGGTGTTAAAGTTTGTGTTTTTATCAAAAAGCAAAAAAAAGATTTTGATATCCAAACAGAAAAGATTTCAGAAAAGAAAAAATATTTTTCCCTTCCTTTAAAACATCATGCTTTTGATGAAGTTTTTATTGACCGTTTGGTAAGAGCAACAAAAAATAAAAGTGTTAAACCTAATGATGATAAATTACTTTCCTCTGCGCTTGAGGAACTTTTTCGTTTCAAACCGATTTATCCGATGACAGAAAAAAAAGTTTATGTGCTAACAGGAAATGCAGGAAGCGGGAAAACAAGTGTTTTAAAAAAAATGGCTTTATTAGCGCAAAGAGAAAAAATAAATCCAAGCATTTTATCCCTTCAGCCCAATCATTTTGATTTGGAAAATTTTTCAAATGAACACACCATCCCCTTTCAAACCATAACAAATCTAAGCCAATTAAATGAAACCGTTACTCTTTTAAGACTTCAAAGCGATTATATTTTAATTGACACACCGGCGCTTAATCCTTTTAACAAAGAGGATATGTTTTGGTTAAAAACAATCAAAACACAAATCAGTGATGCTGAATTTATTTTGACCATGCCCGCTGGTGTAGATGATAAAGAAGCCATTGCGCAAGGGGCACTTTTCAATAAAAACGGATGCACTCTTTTAATTGCGACTCAATTAGATTCCCATGTTAAATATTCAGGGCTTTGCCAAACTTTACTTCATAACCAAATACAGTTAAGCGCCCTTTGTTTTTCAAACAATATTTTTGAACCGATTATTGAAGCCACTCCTCAAAATTTAGCAAAACTTTTTGCCCCATCAACTTGTATAAGCGAGAGCCAAAATGAAAGAAAATAATTTTCAAAAAAAAGAACTTGTAACCGATATTCAAGACCGATTAAATGGGAATAATATTATTGCCATTGCCTCCGGAAAAGGCGGTGTCGGAAAAACAACGCTTGGAGTTACTTTAGCACAAGCATTTAGTCAAAAAGGAATGAAAGTTTTGCTTTTTGACGGAGACCTTGGTTTAGCAAATATCGACACTCATTTAAATATGACGCCGACAGAAACATTGGATAACGTTATTCAAATGAATGACCCGCTTCATTTAGCAGTTACTCATGAACCCACAATTAATTGTGATGTGATTTCGGGACATTCCGGCAAACAATCCTTAGCCGGATTAAATGGGGCGCAACTGAAACTTTTAACAGATGATCTTCTTATTTTAGCCACCTATTATGATAAGGTTATCATTGATTTAGGTTCCGGCATTTATGAAAACATTTTACAACTGGCTCAATGCGCAAAAAATTGTCTTGTTTTGATTACAAACACGCCAACGGCTTTAACAAATGCTTATCAATTTATTCAACTTTTAAGCCATGAAAATCCGGCAAAAGAAATCGGCATTGTTGTTAATATGGCAGATACCGTTCATGAAGGAGAACAAACATATCAAACATTTTTAACGGCACTTAAAACTTTTTTACACATTGAACCAAAATTAAAAGGCATTATTCATTATGATTCCATGGTGAAAAAATCATTACAAGAGCAAACACCCTTGCTTTGTTTTTCTCCCTCATCTCAAGCAGCGCAAGATATTTTAAAAATTGAAGAAAATTTATCAAGCAAAAATTAATCTGATGAAAAACAATATCTTTTTTTTGAGTTTTTTTTAAGAGATTTCGCATAACAAAACATCTTGTTTTATGGCATACAATAAAATTTTTGAACCCTTGACTTTAGCATAAAAATGGATTATTTAAAAATCATTAACAAGAAGAAATGCTGATGAAAGGATCGTTATGTTTTTAAAAAGTATTTTCGGGTCGGCTAACGACAGATATCTTAAAAAATTCAAAAAAACAATTTCAAAAATCAATGAATTAGAATCATCTTATGAACTGTTAAGTGATGATCAGTTAAGAGATAAAACTCAAGAATATAAGACCCGTATTCAAAACGGAGAAAGTTTGGAAAGCATTTTACCCGAAGCTTTTGCAAGTGTCAGAGAAGCTTCTAAACGCGTTTTAGGGCTTCGCCCGTTTGACGTTCAATTATTGGGGGGCATTATCTTAAATAACGGTCAAATCGCTGAAATGCGCACCGGTGAAGGGAAAACCCTTGTGGCCACCATGCCTGTTTATTTAAATGCTTTAACGGGAAAAGGTGTTCATGTTGTGACCGTTAATGATTATTTGGCTAAACGCGATAGCGAATGGATGGGGCAAATTTATCGGTTTTTAGGATTAACGGTCGGTTGCATCACACATGACATGGAGCAAGCGGAAAGAAGAGCGGCCTATAATTCAGATATCACTTATGCAACAAATAATGAACTTGGATTTGATTATTTAAGAGACAATATGCGTTTTGAAATCAAAGAAATGGTTCAGCGCCCTTTTTATTATGCTATTGTTGATGAAGTTGACTCTATTTTAATTGATGAAGCCAGAACGCCTTTAATCATTTCCGGTCCGGCCGAGAATTCTTCGGAAAGATATATCAGCGTTGATAAACTTGTTAAAACCGTTCGACCGGAACATTATGAAAAAGATGAAAAATATCGCACCGTTTCTTTAACGGAACTCGGAACGGAATATATTGAACAATTGCTTTTAGATTCCAATCTTATCCAAGGCAATCTTTATGATACTCAAAATATTGCTTTTGTTCATCATGTTGATCAAGCTTTAAGAGCCAATACCTTGTTCACACGCGATAAAGATTATATCGTTAAAGACGGTCAAGTTGTTATTATTGATGAATTTACCGGCCGTATGATGCAAGGTCGCCGTTATTCAGATGGATTGCATCAAGCGATTGAAGCCAAAGAAGGCGTTCAAATTCAACCGGAAAATCAAACATTAGCATCCGTCACATTCCAAAATTATTTCAGAATGTATCCGAAATTAGCTGGGATGACCGGAACCGCTATGACAGAAGCTGCCGAGTTTGATGATATTTATCATTTGCAAGTTGTTGAAGTCCCAACAAATAAAACACCTCAACGTATTGATGAAAATGATGTGATATACAGAACGGCTGAAGAAAAATATGAAGCCATTATTGAAGACGTTAAAAAAGCACATGAAAAAGGACAGCCGGTTTTAATCGGCACCGGCTCAATCGAAAAATCTGAAATTTTGGCTGATTTGATGAAGAAAAAAACAAATATCTCTTTCAATGTTTTAAATGCACGTCATCATGAACAAGAAGCCAAAATTATTGCTCAAGCCGGTGCTCCAGGTGCCGTTACAATTGCCACTAACATGGCTGGACGCGGAACGGATATTCAATTAGGCGGTAACGTTGAAATGCTTTTAAAAGAAGCTCTTGAAAAAGACCCAAATGCCAATAAAGAAGCTCTTTTAGAAAAAATTAAAGAAGATGTTGCAAAGAAAAAAGAACAAGTTTTAGCTGCCGGCGGTTTATTCGTTTTAGGATCAGAACGCCATGAAAGCAGACGCATTGACAATCAATTACGCGGGCGTTCCGGTCGTCAAGGAGATCCGGGATTATCTAAATTTTATGTTTCTCTTGAAGATGATTTAATGCGCATTTTCGGAGCGGAACGTATTCAAAATATTTTAACTCGTCTTGGTCTTAAAAAAGGCGAACCCATTACACATAATTACATTACAAAAGCATTAGCCGTTGCTCAAAAGAAAGTTGAAACTCATCATTTTGACATCAGAAAAAACTTGCTTAAATTTGATGATGTGATGAATGATCAACGCTCAGCTATTTATGAACAAAGGCGTGAGTTAATGCTCGCACCAAATGTATCCGAAACAATAAAAGAAATGCGTATGGATACGATTGAAAATTTAATTCTTAGTTTGGCACCCCATCGTTCTGTTCCTTCTGATTGGAACAAGGATGAATTAACACAAGCCGTTTTAACGAAATTCAATATCGAAGCGCCCTTTAATTCTTGGATTAATGATCCGGGAGTAACACCACAAGTTTTGGTTGACAGAGTAAATGAATTGGTTCAACAAGAAATTGACTCCAAAATGGCTATTTTACCTGAAGATTTAAGAAATAATCTTGAAAAAAGCATTTTGATTCAAACGATTGACCAATGTTGGAAAGAACATTTGCATACTTTGGACTTTATGAAAACGGCCATTAATTTAAGAGTTTATGGTCAAAAAAATCCTTTAAATGAATATAAAAGAGAAGCTTTTATTTTGTTTGAATCACTGCTCATGAAAGTCAGAGAACAAGTCACGGAAATTATTTCTCAAATGCAATTTCAAGTTCAAGAAAGACCGAATGGGAATTTAAAGGAAAGTCATCCCAATCCGGTTGATCCGACAACACAAGATCCGTTTTCCACACCGGAAGGCCAAATTTCAAGAAATGCTCCCTGCCCTTGCGGTTCCGGCAAAAAATTTAAACACTGCTGTGGTGCAATCGCTTAACTTAAGAAAGGATGAAAAAAATGAAAAAAAATGAATCCGGTCGTTCAATGGTTGAAATGCTTGCTGTTTTAACAATTATCGGCGTGTTATCTATCGGCGGTTATGCCGGATACACATTAGCTATTAAACGCATTTATTATTCAAAAGTGTTAAATACGGCTATTAACCTTGCCGGCCAAGGAACCGGAGGAAAAAGTTTTACATCCCTTGCCGGCGCCGGAATGGATAAAGTTGATAATCTTGACATGGCTTTGTCTGAAAGCGGAATTGTTTGTATTATCAATTCCAATAAAGATGCAAAGCAGCCGGTTTTCAGAATTGGGGATTTACAAGGCTTTCGAAGCTATGTCAGCCAATATATAAAAAGCAACTCTGATGAATTTGTTGTAAAGGGTGAGAAAAAAACTTGTATTTTACAATTAAAAATCGGAAGAAAAGCAAAATAAATTGAAAGCCGTTTTTTTAAACGGCTTTTTTATTAGAAAAACAAATTCTTTTTTATTGAAGTTTCAAAAAAAGGACGTATAATGAATTTTATATTCATAAAAAATAGGTGAGACATGAAAAAATATAAAAGAATAACCGTTTGGGCCGGTGCAGCCCCCACAATTGCAGAAGTTTATCGCGAACCCATGTTTGAAATCGGTCAATTATTAGCAAAAAAGAAAATCACCATGGTTTACGGTATTGGTGATGAAGGAATGATGGGCGCAGCCTTCCAAGGTGTGCGCAGCAAAAAAGGAAAAGTGATTGGGATTACAACTCAAAAACTTTTAGATTTGCAATGCAAAAATCCAGATTTATTTAAAAAAGGCGAAATTGAAGTTGTTGAAAACTTAAGCGAACGCAAGAAAAAAATGATGAATTTAGGTGAGGTGATTCTCATCGGCCCCGGTGGTTGGGGAACCTTAGATGAAATAACGGATTTTGCTGTTTCAATTCAAACAGGTGAAATTGAAAAAAAACCGCTCATTTTTTTAAACTTTAATAACTTTTGGGCTCCGCTTGGCGCTTTGTTGTTTAAAATGCTTCAAGACGGCACATTAAATCAGGATAAAACAGACTTTATTGATTTTGCCAATTCAACCGAAGATTTATTTTCAGTGATTGAAAAAGTTCAAAACAGATTGGATGCCGCCAATAAAAAACAAAAAAAAGGTAAATAAAAAACAAAAATGGGGGTTCAACATGTTTCTTAAATTTTCAACAGCCTTAGTCGGAATTTTTATCTTATTTTCTCAACCGGCTTTTGCCCTTGATGAAGGAGAAGCCGCCTATAATGCCGGCATGCGAGCTTATAACAGGCAGGAGTTCCAAAATGCTGTTTTTGCATTCGAAAATTCAATTTCTTATGACCCCTCTCTTTATAAATCTTATTGCATGCTGGCCATGAGTTATATTTTAAATGATGAACCGGCCAGAGGCGTTAAAACATACCGTGAAGCCATTCAAAAATTCCCAACTGAATGGAATGCATATATTTTATTGGCCGAATATTATGAAACACAGCAAAATCATTCAGAAGCCCTTTCCTATTATTTGCAAGCCAGTGATGTTTTACCCCCAAAAGAGGCAAAAAAATATATAAAAAAGATAAACGATCTTAAGGAAAAACAAAAAGAAGAATGGACAGTTTCGGAAAGTGAAAAAGAAAAAATTATTTCAAATATTTTAACACCGCTTGACCTTTCAAAATGGAGAGTTGCCCTTGTTGAAAAAAAAGAAACGGCCGTTCATGTTGTTTATGCCCTTAAATCTGAAAATTATAAGGCGGGTAAATGGAGCCAAATTTTAGATATCACTTGCACTTATATGCCAAAACAAGATAAAGCTCATTTTGATCAAATTAATGAGTGGATGGCAACCAATTACCGAAGAAATAATGCCGATATGGATACCATTGTGAGAACAGATATTTCCAGATTATATGAAGTTAATATGCACGAGAAAAAAACACAAATTATCGGCCATATTTTTCCGGCACCGAAAGGCTTTTGCATTGCACAATTTAATTATAAAAAACTCTCTGCAAAAGAAAAAGAAAATTGGATTGATGATATAAGAAAAATAAATGTTCGCAACTTTTAATAACAGGATTTTAAAATGGGTATTTTGGGTATTATCTTAATTCTTGTTTTTTGCTATTTGATTTCAAACAACAAAAAAAACATTAATTACAGAACGGTTATCGTTGGTCTTTTACTGCAATTTGCTTTAGCATTTTTTATTTTAAAAACGTCAGTTGGACAAACAATTTTTAAATCACTTGGAAATGGCATCCAAAAAATTCTCACATTTGCTGCTGATGGCGGAAATTTTGTTTTCGGATTTTTAACGGACAGACCGCAAAAATTAACCGAAGTTTTAGGTCCCGGTGCTGATTTTATTTTTGCCCTTACATTAATCCCGGTGTTAATTTTTGTGATGGTATTGGTAAACGTTCTTTATTATTACGGCATTATGCAACGCATCATTTTGTTTTGCGGAAAAGGTATGTATAAACTGATGAATATCACAGGCGCCGAAGCTATTTCAAATATTGCCAGCGCCTTTATCGGTCAAGTTGAAGCGCAAATGCTTATTCAACCTCATTTAAAAAAGATGACCCTTTCACAATTATTGGCCTCTATGACGGGTTCACTTGCCTGTATTTCCGGAAGCATTATGGCTGTTTATATTGGAATGGGGGTTCCTGCCGAATATTTATTAGCAGCCAGTTTTATGGCAGCGCCCGGAGCTTTGGTGATTTCAAAAATCGTTTATCCGGAAACTGAAAAAATTAATCCGTCACAAAACCTTTCTTTAAATGAGCAACATACCGGTATTAATTTAATCGATTCTATTGCTGCCGGCGCCTCAACCGGTTTAAAAGTAGCTTTAAATATTATTGCCATGATTATCGGACTCATCGCCTTAATTGCTCTTTTTGACTATTGTTTAGGACTGTTTGGTTCATTTTTGGTAGATATTTTTCACTGCCCTGAACACCTTGGAGCATTAAACATAAAAGAGCTTTCTTTAAGCGGTATTTTAGGGGTTTTATTTTCTGGGGTTGCCTATCTTCTCGGCGTCCCTGTCCATGAAATTTTCACCGTTGGATCGCTCATGGGCGAAAAATTGGTCTTTAATGAATTTATTGCCTATTTAAATTTAACTAATCTGACAACTCCACTCTCTGAAAAAGGAATGATTATTGCATCCTTCGCTTTATGTGGATTTGCAAATTTCGGTTCTATTGCCATGCAAATCGGTGGTATTGGAGAATTAGAACCTTCAAGACGACAAGATTTAGCAAAGCTTTGTTATAAAGCCCTCTTATGCGGAACATTAACTTCTTATGTTTCAGCTGCTATTGCAGGATTATTGCTTTAATTAACTTTGCCACCCTTTATTGGCTCTTGACACCAAATCAAAATAACTTGTTCTTGAGGGATCCGGTTGAGATTTTTTACCCAACACAACAAGCTTTTTCACACCGGTGAGCCTTGAATTTGTCCAATGCTTTTTTTGAATAAAAGAATAAGCTAAATCAGCCATTAATCGCGCTTCCATATACTCAGCGCCTTTTGGTTTTAAAAACTTAGGCTCATTTAAAAACATGGCTCTGATTTTTTCAAAATCTTTTTGGTGTTCTTTTAGTTCAAATCCTTTTCCGGTTAATAAATCACAAAAAGCTTGAAAAGAAACTTTATTTTTCCAACCACCACCAAATAAAACAAACATATCCGGCAAAGTTTTTTGTTGAATATATTTTAACGAATAGGCTGCAATATATCCTGAAAAATATTGAACCGTATGAAGCATTTGATAAAACTCTTCATCTGTTTTCGGTTTTAAAGAATATTTAAACCCATATAAAGAAGGGTCAGCCGATTTTGGTGGCCTCATTAAGAAAAAATTTTGATTTGTTGCACAAACAGCCGCCTTTTGAAACAATAAGCTTAATAAATTTTCATCTAACTTACCTTTTAACCCCCAGTGACTGTCTTTATCAAAAAACTCCTTTTTATAAAATCGAACCAGATAATCACTAAACTCATTAAATGGACCAGAGTCAAATCCTTGTATCACCTTTTTATTTTGAATAACGGCTAAATTGGAAGTGTTGCCCGCATTATAAAAAATGCAATCACTCAATCCCAACATTTGCGCAAAATGTTCATTATGCGGAGGAATTAAAGGAGCCCCTTCCCCACCATTTATAATATCATCAGATCTGAAATCCGAAATAACAAGAATTTTTGTTAAATCGCTTAAATAATCCCCTGACCCCATTTGAAGCGTATATACATCTTCAGGCGTTTTAGCAACACTGGGAGGGTTATGATCCAATGTTTGCCCATGAAATCCAATGGCATCAATATCCTTAGGGTTTAAGGAGTGGTATTTTAAAAATTTCTTTACACAACTTGCAATCCATTTTATATAGCGCCGATGAACCTCAATAAAAAACAAATCATAAGAGATAGACTCTAAAATTATTTCTTTATTTTGGATTTTCTTTTTTAAAAGTAAAATATCCTTTTGAAGATTTTTGGAAACAGGGAATGAAGAAAAAGCCAAGTCCTTCATTTCGTTTTCTTTAAATCTTGTTAAAACCAAATCACAAGCATCTAAAGAATTGCCTGTCATAATTCCAATAATATCCATACAAACCTCCCTTTTTAATGTTGCATGAATTCAAAACTTTTTCAAGATAAAGATTTTATTTTTTTATCGTCCAAGTTGATTGCATCAGTTCATAAATTTTAGGAGAATACGGCTTCCATAAACTTTCTTCTTGATATAAAGCATATAAAACACCTTCACTACCATCTAATAATTCACGCAATAAAATATTTCCCTCCAGATCAACTGTTTTTCCTTCCTGTAGAGCATTTAAAATATTATTATCAGTTAATTTTGACATAAAATTTCCTTTCAATTTAAACTAAAAAATTAAAATAAAAATTCAACTTTTAATATAAAACCGTATGTAACACATAAAATGTGTAATGTCAATAAAAAAAATCCTATGGACAAAATCATTTTTTTTGATATAATAACACTATGAAAAAAAATGGATTTATGCGATTTAATCTGCTAAAAGACAAAAGAATGGCCCTGGGACTTTCCCAAAAAGCGGTTGCTGATAAAATCGGTATCAGCCAGCAACATTGGGACAGATATGAAAAAGGATACCCCATTCCGCTGGATAAAATCATTTCTGTTTCAAAAGTTTTAAATATTGCAAAATGGGATTTGCTCCCTGTTGAATTTAAACCGGAAGAAAGTTTCGATAAAAAAAGATTAACTACGATTATAATTTCAATAGAAAAACTTATAATTGAAAAAAAACTTCATTTTTTGCCGGAACAAAAGGCTAAATTGATTTTGCTTTTGTATGAAAAATTTTCAAAAAATCCATCAAATGACAATATAACACAAAATATATCTGAAATTATAACTGATTTAATAACTAAAAAAACAGCATAAGTATTTTCCCATGAATATAGATAATGAAATAACCCATCTGTTTTATCAGGCAGCCTATGCCAACTCAAATAAAAAACCATACTTTTCCAGAAAGATTTTTTTAAAATCAGGTCTTCTATTACTTATCTTTTTCGCCGGATTTTTTCTTTGTTATACATTTATACCCTCTCATCAAAAATCAAATATTTTAACCATTGAGACGAATCGGGAATATATTTCGCCAATTGAAAAATTAACCTTTAAAAAAATTGTCAAACAAATTTCAATAAAGGAAAAAAGACACCCGAACTCTATTCATTCTGAATTAAGAAAAGCCTTTAATTATCATTCATATTCAAATCTGACAAAAGAAAAATATAATCAAATTTATTCTTACCTTCAAACAAGACTGTAAATTATTTTCCTTTTTGCCAACGTTTTAAATATTGATAAAATTTTTGTCTGTCCCTGGAATGTTTTAATTTTTGATCGATAAAACCATTATAATCCCGCCTTAAGGCAACTTTGGGAAAATCAGGAATTTCAATTTCAACCGTTTCACCGATTTTAATATGCCTCAACGCCGGTTCAAAGCATTTTTTATTAATAAATTTATGTAAAGACCTTTCAATCAAACAAAAATTAGAAACATGATTGGTTCCGCCTCCCGATAAAGGCAATATATGGTGAACATCAAATCCATGAGGAATTTTTCCGCGTTTGGCACGTTCTAAACTGATCACATCTTTATATTGATCTAAAAAACCTTTACGATATAACCACTTCACAAATTTATGATTCATATCCCGTCGATCAAATTCTTTGCGAAGTGCTTTTGTTACAGAAGGAGGTTGTAAAGTAAATTTAAGTGCCATGTTATCCTGCTTTCAATGTTAAAATTTCCGAATCTTTTTGAAATAAATAAAGTAAAATACGAAGGGCTTTTCCCCGTTCGGATTCCAAATAAGGATCTTGTGATAAAATCATTTTTGCATCTTGCGCGGCTGTTTTTAATAAGTGTTGATGAACAGACAAATCTGCCATTTTAAATTGAGGTAAACCGCTTTGTTTGACCCCCAATAAATCACCGGCACCTCTTAATCTTAAATCTTCTTCAGCAATCACAAAACCATTTTCGCTTTCACGCATCACTTTTAATCTGGCACGACCTGTTTCGGAAAGTTGCTTTCCATAAAGCAGTAAACAAACAGATTTTTCAGATCCCCTTCCAACTCGGCCTCTTAATTGATGAAGCCCTGCCAACCCAAAGCGCTCAGCATGTTCAATAACCATCACGCTGGCTGAAGGCACATCGACCCCTACTTCAATAACAGTTGTTGAAACAAGAACGGATAATTCGCCTTTTTTAAAGCGCTCCATCACCGCATCTTTTTCAGCGCCTTTCATTTTACCATGAACCATGCCGACTTTATCACCAAACACTTCTTTTAATTCTTCAAATCGTTTTTCAGCCGCCATTAAATCCATTTTTTCAGATTCTTGCACCAACGGGCAAACCCAATAAACTTGAACTTTTTTGGGGCTAGATTTTATTTTTTCATCTAACTTATGAATAATATCAAAAACTTTATCAACAGAAATAACTTTTGTTTCAATCGGCTGTCTGTTTTTTGGTTTTTCATCCAATATGGAAATATCCATATCCCCATAAGACGTAAGCGCCAAAGTTCTTGGAATCGGCGTTGCCGTCATCACAAGTAAATTGACCCCTCTTTGTTTTTTTGTTAATTGTAAACGTTGTTGAACGCCGAATTTATGCTGTTCGTCAATCACAACAAGTGCCAAATTTTTATATTGCACATCTTCGGTAAAAACAGCATGCGTTCCGATTAATATATCAATTTCACCCGACGCTAAACGTTCCAAAATATTGGCCCGTTTTTTCCCTTTTTCGCGCCCGGTTAAAAGTTCAATCCGAATATTTGTACCGGCAAGCATTTTTTCAAAAGCTTTATAATGTTGACCAGCCAAAATATCAGTTGGAGCCATTAAAACACCTTGATAATTTCCCTCACATACGGTTAAAAGCGCCGCCAAGGAAACAACGGTTTTTCCGGCCCCTACATCTCCTTGCAAAAGTCTTATCATTTTATCTTCAGAGAATAAATCTTGTCTGATTTCTTTAATCACTCTTTGTTGCGCGCCCGTTAATTCAAACGGCAATTTTGAAATGACTTCTTTTTCAATTTCTTTGACCTGTTTAACTTGAATGCCTTTTTGCTTTTTATGATGAGATCTGGCTAAAAAAAGAGCCAATTGATTTGCCAAGAGCTCGTCATAAGCCAAGCGCATTTTGAATTTATTATCCGAAAATAAATCCGATTCTTTTTGAGGGTGATGAGCTTTAACAAGCGAACTTTTCCAATCGGAGAACCCTTTACTTTTCATAAATTCATTCTCTTGCCATTCGGGTAAATCTGGCAATGTGGCCAAAACATTTCTAACCGCTTTTGCCATAACTTTAGACGTTAATCCGGCCGTTAACGGATAAATAGGTTCGAAAACGGGAATTTCTTCTTTTGTTTTTGAGATAAAATCCGGATGAAGCATCCCGACTTTTCCCATAAAAAATTCAATTTTTCCGGAAATAAAATATTTTTCATTAACTCTTAGTCTGTCAACCAAATATTTTTCATGATAATTAAAAAAGATAAGTTCAGCCTCTTGACCGTCATATATACCCTTTACTTTATAAGGTTGCGATCTTTTTAATGGTTTTTGATGCGAGATAACTTCAAATAAAATTGTTGCCAACGCCCCGTGAACCAACTCTTTTTTACGTTCAATATATGGGCGATACAACACACCGCTCGGCATTGAAAACAAAACATCTGAAGTATATTTACCACAAGCTTTTTCAATTAAAGAACTAAGCTTCGGACCGATACCCTGAATGGAGGAAACAGGCAAAAACAAACCATTTAAAACTGAGGGTCGCATCTTTTCCCTTTTTTATTTTTTCTTTTTATTTTTCGAAACAGGTAACGGACGTTTTGGTTTTAAAACTTTTCCGTTTGGAAGTTTAATTGTTCCGTCCCGATAAACAACCGAATCAAAAATATCTTGTTCTTCAAAGCGTTCCAAAACCTCCACGCAATTCATTAATTTTTGTTTTTTTTGTTCTGCAAAAGCTTTTAATTTTGCTTGTGCATAAATATGCAGCGCTTCTTTTTCGGCTTTTTCACTTTTAAGCGGATTTGCAATAATTCGGCTGGCAATCATTTCATAATTTTTAAGTTTTTCCATATCAACTTTGCAAGCAAGCGCAACGCCGGCGGAAATACCCAACTGCTCAGTTTCGGAAACACCTTTTAGTGTTCGCCCTGTCGCAAATGATGCAGTTGAAATGAAAACGCTTAATAACACACAAAGGGAAATCAAATTGTTTTTTTTCATTGCTTTTTATCCTTAAAAACTTTATAATCCGATTATAAAAAAAACATCTTATGGTGTATTTATTGTTTAACACAAAAAAAACTTTCTTTCAAGGAGAATTTCATGTTAAGCGGCCCTTCATTTATTCCAAATGATGTTCAAAACGCTCTTATTTTATTTCATGGATTCGGGGCTAACGGCGATGATTTATATTCACTTGTGCCTTATTTAAAAAATCATTTTCCTAAATTTGCTTTTTTTATGCCTGATGCCCCGTCAATAACATTTGGTGGCGGTTACGAATGGTTTAGTTTGGATGATTATTTTGAAAAGCAAAATTTAGATGAAGAATATTTAAACGTTTTAACTGAACGGGCTAAAGAAAAAATCCCATTGATTCAAGAATACCTTTTAAATATAAAACAAAAAACAAATTTACAAAATAAAGATATTTTTATCGGCGGTTTTTCACAAGGCGGCCTCATGGCTGCTCAAACTGTTTTTCATGAAAAAGAAGCATTTTCCGGGCTTATATTAATGTCACCTGTTCCACCAAATGGTGTTCCCTCTTCTGCTTTAAAACAAGATGTTTTGATCACCAGAGGAGGCATGGACACCATTATTCCTCCCCTTGCCGCAAAATTAATAAAACCTATGTTTAACGCTCAAGGCTTTAACACAAAAGAAGTTATTGATTTTTCAGCACCACATGCTATCACTCAAATGCATTTAGACGAAATCATTTCCTTTATTCAATCACATTTATCTTAAAAAAACGGAGCTTATTATGGCAAAGAAACAAGAAATAAAAAAAGTCAACCTCGTTGAAGCATATCAACGCATGTGGCCATTGGTGAAACCTTATTGGTTCAGATGTTTGTTAGCCACATTAATCACTTTGCCAATTGGGGCTCTAGATGCGGTTATTGCTTTAGCTTTAAAACCGTTTATGGATACGGTTGTTGTTTCTCAAAACGGGGAAACACCTTTTAATTTACCGCTTTATGTTATTCCGATTTTTATCATTGTTTTCACTTTATTTCAATCTGCTCTTGAATATGCTTCAGCTTATTTAAGCGCTTGGACCGGCGGAAAAATTACGCAGGAAATGAAAAAAAAGCTCTATGAAAAACTTTTGGTATTGGACACTTCATTTTTAGACAGTATCTCTTCAGGTCTGATTGTTACCAGATTTGACACAGATGCAAATACAGCTTGTTCCGGCCTGCTTAACAATGTTAAAACATTCACAACAAGAATCTTTTCCTCCTTAACACTTATCGGTGTTTTGCTATACACCTCTTGGCAACTGGCCATCATTGCAATCGTTGTTTTAGGATCAGCTTTATATCCCGTGACAAAAATCAGAAAGAAAATCAAAAAAATTGTTGCTCAAAGTGTTATCGTGAATGGTCAGGTATTAACGGCTTTTAATGAAACATATGCCGGAAGCAAAACCATTAAATCATATAATTTGCATCAACACCAACGCGATAAATTTTTTGGTATTCTGACTCAAAGCTTTAAGCTTTCCATTAAAAACACTCAACGCACCGCTTGGCTTTCTCCTGTTATGCATATTATTATTGCCATCGGCATGGCGGCTGCTATTTGGTATGGAAGTTATTTAATTAAAAGTAAAACCATTTCTGCCGGTGATTTTGTTGCTTTTATCACTGCCATGCTTATGCTTTATACACCGATTAAAAATATCGGGAAAAACTTTAACGCCGTTCAACTGTCATTAATGGCTATTGAACGCGTGTTTGAAATGATTGACATGGAAGTTAAAATTCATGAAGATGAAAACAAAAAAAATATGCCTTCTTTGAAAAAAGAAATCGAATTTAAAAATGTTAATTTTTCATACACGGACGAAAAACAAATTTTAAAAGATATTAACTTAACCATTCCAAAAGGAAAAACCGTTGCCCTTGTCGGCAATTCAGGAGGCGGAAAAACAACCGTTGTTAATCTTATCCCAAGATTTTATGACACAAACGAAGGGGAAATTTTAATTGACGGAACCAATATTAAAGACCTTTCTTTAAAAAGCCTTCGCGATAACATTGCCGTTGTTTTTCAAGACAATTTCTTGTTTTCAGGCACAATCAGGGATAACATTATGCTTGGGAAGCAAAATGCCACGGATAAAGAAGTTCAAAAAGCAATTCAAATGGCTTGTTTAGATGAATTTATCACGTCACTTGAAAATGGATTGGATACCGAAATCGGTGAACGAGGCGTTCTACTTTCTGGCGGCCAAAAACAACGTATTGCCATTGCAAGAGCGTTCATTAAAAACGCCCCAATTGTTATTTTAGATGAAGCAACGTCTGCTCTTGATAATAAATCAGAAGCCATTGTTCAACAAGCCATTGACAACTTAATGAAAGACAGAACGGTAATTGTGATTGCTCACCGGCTCTCCACCGTTCAAAATGCCGATAAAATTATTGTGATTAACTCCGGCGAAATCGTTGAAAGCGGAACTCATCAAGAATTACTTGATAAAAAAGAAGCTTATTGGGCTTTATATCAAGCCCAATTTAAACACCATGGTTAAATAAGGAGGATATATGTATTATTCATTATTTGATGTTTTTTCAATCGGCATCGGCCCTTCAAGTTCTCATACGGTCGGCCCAATGCGCGCAGCAAAAAAATTCAGTGATGAATTAATCTTGCAAAATAAAATTTCAAAAGTCCATAAAGTGACTGTAACACTTTATGGGTCTTTAGCCTTAACCGGCGTTGGTCACGGCACCTTAAATGCCTGTGTTTACGGACTGGCCGGATTCGAAGCTGATACAATTGATTTAACGCTCAATCCTCTTGAAAAAATAAAAACAGAAAAAAAACTTTTTCTTGCAGGGCAAAAAGAAATTCCTTTTGACTTTGACAACGATATTATTTTAGAAAAAACAACCTTTTTAAAAGAACATTCAAACGGGATGAAATTTTCCGCTTTTGATAAAAACAACGCCGTATTAAAAGAAGAAACATTTTTTTCAATCGGCGGCGGAACCATCAAAAAACAAGATGAAATCAAAAAGGAGATTTCTCAAAAAGAAATTTTTGTGCCTTTTCCCTTTGATACTTGCGATGAGCTGATTGCCTTAACCAAAAAACATAACATGACCATTGATCAAATTGTTATGAAAAATGAAGAAGCCCTCCGTTCCTTTCATGAAATCAGAGAAGGACTTGGTAAAATTCATAAAATTATGGATGAATCCATTGAAGGAGGTATTCACCATAAAGGCGAACTTCCCGGAGGCTTAAATATTCAACGCAGAGCTCCCAGAATTTACAAACGCTTGAAAGAAAACTTTATTCAAAATAATGCCGATCCACTGATGGTGATTGACTGGATTAATTTATGGGCCTTTGCCGTATCGGAAGAAAATGCTTGTGGCGGAAAAATTGTTACGGCACCAACAATGGGCTCTGCCGGCGTTATCCCTTCTGTTTTAAGATATTATGAAAGATTTGCAGCGCTTAAATCTCCATTTCAAAAAGAAATCGGTATCGGTATCTTTTTGTTAACCGCTTCAGCTATTTGCTCTTTATATCGCACCAATGCCTCAATTTCAGGAGCAGAAGTCGGCTGTCAGGGCGAGGTCGGCGTTGCCTGTTCAATGGCTGCCGCCGGTTTAACAGCTGCTATGGGTGGCTCTCCCGAGCAAATTGAAAATGCTGCCGAAATTGCCATGGAACATAATTTAGGGCTCACATGCGATCCGATTGCCGGCTTGGTTCAAATCCCTTGTATTGAAAGAAATGCCATGGGCGCAACTAAAGCGGTCAACGCTGCCAGATTAGCATTAAGAGGAGATGGCGAACATCTTGTCAGTCTTGATAACGTGATCAAAACCATGTATGAAACCGGCAAACACTTAAATAAAAAATATAAAGAGACATCACTTGGCGGTTTGGCAACAAATGTATTAACTTGCTAATATTTTTAAAATAATTGACAAATATGTTTTTTTGTGATATAACTGCGCCATAGTTTTAATATTAAAGGGATTTTATATGACAAAAAACCAATCTACTTTGAGCGAATTCGCATACAATATCGCTGAATTTTTCGGTGCAACGGCTGAAAAAAATAAAACAGGAACTTTTGTTGAAGAAGCTTTGCAAACACACCATAGCCAAGGTGGCAAACACGTTGTTCTTTTGGTTTCAAACGGTCTTTCGGAAGAAAAAGAATCTGTTACAAATGAAAAATCCGGCTTTAGAGTTTTAAAAAATGGTGAATTAAGTGATAAAACTGTTTTAGCGCTCGGAAAAGACAGAAGTGTTCAAATTTATCGCGATACTGTGGATTGCATTAATCACAGCACTCGTTTAAACCATAACACTCTTGTTTCCCATGCCCGCTTTTTCAATGCTGGCAAGTATGGATCTGACCAACAATTAATTTCTCAAATTTGTTCCCATATTCATGAATCGAGTCAACCGACTTTTTCTGTTGCTTGTTTATCCAGCGCATTTTTAACACAAAACGGTCAAACAACTGCAAATGCAAAAATGATTTCCCAATTAATTGAAGCAATAAACTCAACGGGGACTCTTTTCTTGTTAACAAGTCGCCATCAATCAACAAGAACCGGCAAAAACGGCACTGATGCTACTTTACATCCAATCGTGCCACTTGTTATCGCAGGCGAACTATTGCGCCATGTAAAACAATTGGAAAAACCTCATCAAGAAGAAGCTCAGCTGACAAAAAAAGAGCTTTCAAAAGAGGAGCTGGCAAAAAAAAGAGCATTGGCAAGATTAAATCAATCTCATTCAAGATAAAATCTTATTTTAAAGGCAACAAAAAATTGTTGCCTTTTTTATTTAAGATTCATTTTTATCCAAGTAAAAAATAATTTTTTTGTTTAATCTGAAGCGTTCAAAAAATAAGATTTTGCTTGACTTTAAAAGAAAAAAAACATACTTTTATAAACAGTAAAGAGGAAAAAATGAAAATTGTTTTACAACGGGTTTTATCCGCAAAAGTGATTGTTGAAAGTAAAGAAGTCGGCTCTTGTCAAAAGGGCTTTTGTTTATTGGTCGGTGTTGAAGAGTCCGATACGATTGACTCAATAACAAAAATGGCTGAAAAAATTTCCGTTTTACGTGTTTTTGAAGATGAAAACGGTAAAATGAATAAGTCTATTTTGGATATCAACGGCTCTATTTTAGCCGTTTCGCAATTCACACTTTTAGCAGATTGCTCACATGGGCGCCGTCCTTCATTTACAAAGGCAGGCGACCCCAAACAGGCAAGTTTGTTGTTTGATACCTTTGTTCAATTATTAAAGAATAAAAATATCCCAACTCAAACAGGCATTTTCGGCGCTGATATGCTTGTTGAAATTCAAAATCACGGTCCAGCCACTTTTATTTTGGAAAGTTAAGAAAATGACAACAATCGAAAAAGATGAAAAGCTCATTCAAACCATCAAAGAAAATTTAAATTTATCGCAAAAACAAGCTGAAAAATTTTTAAAACAAGCGCGCGAGCTTCAAAAAAACATTCAGCTTCGAAAAAAACAAAAAGAAGAACGCGAAAAAAATAAATAAGCCTTAAAAAGGAGATTTGAAAATGTATGCATTTAAAATTCAAGGAGGTCAACAGTTAAAAGGGGAAGTTGAAATCAACGGAGCAAAAAATGCCATTCTTCCCATCATGATTGCCGCACTTTTAACAAAAGAACCTTTATCACTTTCAAACATCTCTTATCTTTCTGATGTCAATACGTTATCAGAACTTCTTAAAAGTATGGGAATGAAGATTAAGACAAAAAAATCTTCAATAATCCTTACCGCCGATAAGATAACAAATTTTCATGCCGATTATAATTTTGTTTCCAAAATGCGGGCTTCATTTTGGGTTTTAGGTCCTTTATTGGCTCGGTTTGGGGAAGCTGAAGTTTCCCTTCCCGGCGGTTGCGCCATCGGGACAAGACCGGTTGATTTATACTTAAATGCCCTTAAAGAAATGGGCGCAGAAATTAAAGTTGAAAATGGTTATGTTTGCGCTAAAGGTCCCCTACATGGTGCAAATATTTTTTTCCCAAAAGTTTCAGTCGGTGCCACGCATAATACCATTATGGCAGCCGTGTTAACAAAAGGAATAACAACTATTCATAATCCAGCACTTGAACCGGAAGTAATGGATTTAATTGATGTATTGGTTAAAATGGGTGCCAAAATTTCAGGTATCGGAACAAAAGTTTTAACCATTGAAGGTGTTGATGAATTACATGGCGCAAGCCATGAAGTGGTTGCAGATAGAATTGAAGCAGCCACCTTTGCCGTTGCCGCTGCTGTAACAAAAGGAAAAATCTTTTTAAAAGGCGCAAAAATAAACTTAATGGATGCTGTTGTGGATGCTTTGCGCCCTTCAAACGTTCTTTTTAAAGAAGATAAAAACGGAATTTTGGTTGATGCAACAAAATGCTCTTTAAAAGCAACGTCGCTTACAACCTCCGAATACCCCGGTTTCCCAACAGATGCTCAAGCACCTCTATCCATGCTTTTATCATTAGCTCCGGGGATGAGCTTAATCGAAGAGAGAATTTTTGAAAACAGATTTATGCATATCCCCGAATTAAAACGGATGGGCGCAAATATAACTGTTTTAAACAATAATGCCATTTTGATTACAGGCGTTAAAAACTTAAGTGGCGCCCAAGTAATGTCTTCAGATTTAAGAGGCGGTGTTTCTCTTGTTTTAGCAGCCCTTGCCGCAAAAGGGGAAAGCATCGTCAAACGCATTTATCATATTGACAGAGGCTATTACCAACTGGAAAAAAAGCTTACTAAATTAGGTGCGAAAATCAAACGAATCAAATCAAAGAATTAATATTAAAAAAAAAGAAAAAAAGTCTTTTCTTTTCAAAAAGTCTTTGTTATACTTTCTTAAAGATATAAACAATTTATTTAGAGGTGGGGGACCATGGATAGTCGTTTTTATTTTTTGTTTAGTTGCGCTCTTTTAGCCGGCTGTATGCCAACTCGTCAACCAAGTCCGGATGCATTTATGCAAAGCGAATTAATGCCTCCAAAACAAGAAGTTGCTATTATCGAAGAAACAAAAAAAGATGATGATCGCTCTATTTTAGAGGAAATATTAGCAGCTATTAAAGCGCCACTGGTAACAACTGCCCCTCAAGAAGCACCACAACCTGTTGCTCAACAACAAACACCTCAACCGGCGCAACAAACACTCCAACCGGCGCAACAACAAGCTATGCAACCAGCTCAACAAGCTACACCTCAACCATCTGTGCCCCCTGCACAAAGCACCCCTCCTCCTGTTGTTTTGCCTCAACCGAGTGCTAATATTATGCCTCAAATTTTACAGGCAGCCCCAAGCGGTCACGGGGGCGGATCGCCATTTTTCCAAACAATTGTGCTGCCTCAAATGGCTCCTTTTGCTTATCCAGCTCCAATGCCCATGCAACAGGCGCAACCACAGGCACCATTTTATTCAACCCCCAGCACTCAAACACAAAATTATACACCGCAGGCACCCGCTCAAAATGCACCAATTCAGCCGGTGCAACAGTCTACTCAGCAAACTCAAGAAGTTCAAAATCAAACAAAGCCTCAACCGACTCAATCCGTGCAGCAAGTTCAAAATGTTGCTCAAGTTCAGCCGAACACAAAAGCACAACCGGTTATGGATTTAGCTTCTTTAGAGCCATCTTATTCAGCTCAACCTTATGTTCCTTATAATGCAAACGAACCATCAGATAACTATTATCCAATCTCTGAGTCAGCTGAAGTTATTTTGCCGGACACTTATCAATTACCTGCCGTTCAACAACAACCGGTTGCAACGCATGTGATGTCAGGTCAAGAAGCTTATCCGATTTGGCAGGGTGACGAACTGTATTATGAAGAAATTTTGCCAGCTCCAACACCTGCTGAAAGCTCTTCTTTAAAATCAGAAAACATAAATATTCCACGGTGGTAAATGATTTCTTCAACAAATACCGTTGCCTTTTTGGGCATTCATGTTTTAAAAATTAAAATCGAAGTTCAAATTACAAGCGGACTTCCGAGTTTTTCAATCGTTGGATTAGGCGATAAAGCCATTACGGAAAGTCGTGAACGCGTGCGTGCAACTTTGCATACACTGAATCTGCATTTACCGCCTCAACGTATCACGGTGAATTTAGCGCCTGCTGATGTTTTTAAGGAAGGAACGCATTACGATCTTCCAATTGCCATGGCACTTTTAGCAGCCATGAAAGTCATTCCGGAATCAAAAATTAAAGATTTCATTATGATGGGTGAATTAGGGTTAGACGGCTCCATTCGTTCCGTTTCCGGAATATTACCCGCTGCCATTGAGGCAAAAAAAGAAAATTTAGGATTCATTTGTCCTGAAACACAAGGGGCTGAGGCTCTGTGGGCAGAAATCCCCCATATTATTGCTGCGCCTGATTTACTCTCTCTTTTAAATCACTTAAAAGAAGAAGTTATTTTGCCAGATCCGAAACCGATTGATTTTAAAGATAACACGCCCCTATTGGATTTAATTGATATCAAGGGACAAGAATCGGCTAAAAGAGCGCTTGAAATTGCAGCAGCCGGTGGACATAATATGTTAATGATCGGACCGCCGGGGACAGGTAAATCCATGTTAGCGGCGCGTCTTTCTTCATTATTACCGGATTTAACCAAAGAAGAAATGCTGGAAGTCAGCCAAATTTATTCTGTTGCAGGACTGATTAAAGAAGGGCATTTCGTTACAAGACGTCCTTTTAGAGCGCCCCACCATTCCGCAACAATGGCTTCTTTAACCGGTGGCGGAACAAAAGCAAAACCAGGCGAAATATCATTGGCACACAGAGGGGTGTTGTTTTTAGATGAATTACCGGAATTTAACAGAAGTGTTTTAGAATCCTTGCGTCAACCGATGGAAACGGGATTAATAACCGTTGCAAGAGCAAACGCCCATCTTTCTTATCCGGCAAGATTTCAGTTAATAACAGCCATGAATCCTTGCAAATGCGGTTATCTCGGCGTTTTTGGAAACGAATGCGCCAAAGCACCCAAATGCGGTTTGGATTATCTTTCAAAAATATCCGGCCCATTATTAGATCGCATTGATTTACAAATTGAAGTCCCGGCCGTTAATCCTTGGGAATTAACTCTTGAGACTGGCGACTCATCTCAAACAGTTGCTGCCAGAGTTAAAAAAGCGATTGAATTTGCTCAAGAAAGATATAAAAACACCTCTATTTTAAGAAACGCCGAAGCTGATGGTATTTTCTTAGAAAAACATGCAAAACTTGAAGAAGACGCTCTTCACTTTTTGCAAGCAGCTGCCGAAAAACTCCACCTATCAGCAAGAGGATACCATCGAACCATTCGCGTTGCCCGAACAATTGCTGATTTAGAGCAATCCGAAATTATTCAAACCGAACACATAAAAGAAGCCTTGTTTTATAAAAATCCATTAAAGAAAAACGGATAAATTTTTATTTATTTCTTTGTATATATTGTTGCATCTTTTTTTGTTGTGATTGATATGCTTTTGAAATTTCTTCGAAAAACGGCATTGTTTCATCAATATAAGATAAAACAGAACGCCCTTCCTTATCTTTATTTAAAAGAAGCGGTGAATGTTTCATTAAAAAAGAAACCATTTGATAATCTTTTTTCTCAATTGACATCATTAAAAGCGTTTGACCGGTAGGCTCATAAACAGTTGAAGCCATCGGCACACCGGCATTATGTAAAATTTTCATTACAGAGGTATCTTTATTTAACCAAGCATACATCATTGGCGTACATGCAAATTTATCCGGTAAATTATTAATTTTTTCATGCAATAAAGATGTAATTAAATAATCGTCAAAATTATTTTCAATCGCATAAGAAAGAGCCGACCGGCCATAAGAATCACAAAGAGAAATATCTCCACGTTTTTGCAATTGACGCAAACAATAATAAGGTTCAGCCAGTTGTTCTTTGGGTTGAGAAAAAAGATAGGTTAAAGGCGTTGAATAAAAATTATCCCGTCTTAAAAAAAGTTTTGGCAATCTGGAGCCCGCTTTTAATAACAAACTGATAGAAGCACCACAGCCGTATTTTAATGCTTTTTTAATGGCAACCGGACAAATACTTTCCGGTTTAACTCCATAATTTTCCCAATTTTTCGGAAGCACATTCGGATTGGCACCTTTTTCAAGAAGATATTGCAAAATATCCAATTTATCTGTTCGAATGGAAATTGATAATGCCGTTATATCCAATCCGCCAATCGCATCTAAATCAGCACCGGCTTCTATAATTGAATAAACCAAATCATCATAAGATTTATAAATCGCCAAGCTTAGCGGTTGCAAAACTTGTTCCGTTTCAACCGGATATGGACTGATTGCATGACTTAAAAAAGCTGCTTTATGTGCCGCATAAGCTCTTGGATGTGGCGCAATAAAAATTTGACAAGGAACATTCACATCCGCTCCTTTTTCAATTAATTCAGAAGCAAAGGCCGGACGACGCATAGAAAGCGCATAAGAAAGTGCGGAAAAACCGGTAGAATCCTTTTTATTAACATCCTTTGTTGCATTTAAAATCATTTTAAAAATATCATCACCGTTTGCCGTATATCCAAAACGAATAGACCACATTAACGGCGTTTGTCCATAATCATTTACAACTTCCGGTAAAGTCTCTTGAATTGCCTTTTCAATTTCTTTTTTTTCACCTTTGGCAATCAATTGACATATCATTTTTTTGCGCATAAAAAAGCTCCTTATAAACTTGACATAAGGAGCATAATATCAAAAAAAACATTTTTTGTCAAGAAATTTTTAAATTTCCTTAAATTCAATAGTTTTTTCACTGGGATTATAAAATAAACCGACCTTTCCGTCTTTAATTTGTTCAGCATATTTTCCAAAAACTTCATACCGCCATCCAATCATAAAGGCCGGTGTGGCAATGTTATAAACAAATTGATACAAATCCTCTTGCGTTCCAATCAGTTTTGAAGCAATTTTTTCTTTCCCTGCAACCATGTCCAATAATAAGTGTAGGATTGACATTAAATTCTTATTACCGACAACATTCTTTTTTTCTTGAGGTAACGGATAAAAATCTTCCGGCTTTTTTAAAAGAGCATTTTTAACAACATCAACAATTTCCCGAGCTCTGTTTTTCTTTAAAAAAGAAGGAATGATACTGCGTAAGGCTGATAATTCTTCCAAACTTTTAGGATGCGCTCTGGCAATATCTTGCATTACCTCATCTTTTAAAACTTGTCTTCTGGGCATGTTATGTTTTTTTGCTCTGTCTTCGCGCCACAAATAAAGGTCTTGATAAATATATTTAGGTTGATTCGATTTAAAATTATATTTAAGTTTAGAAGCGATTTTTTCATTTGAAGGTTCATAAAGATTCGCATCATAAAGCTCATTCATTTCTTCTTCAATCCAAGATAAACGTTGTTGTTTCTCAACCTTTTCTTTCACCATCAAATAAACATCTCTTAAATAAGTCACATCACTTAAAGCATATTGAAGCTGCGCTTCAGATAAGGGACGTTTCGACCAATCTGTTACCCTCATTCCTTTATCAATTTCAATATGCAATAAATCAGACACCAGTTGCTGATAACCAACACAATCTCCATAACCTAAAACCATTGCTGCGATTTGTGTATCAAAAACAGGAAACGGCACTTTTTTTGTCATGTTATAAAAAATTTCAATATCCTGTCTGCCGGAGTGAAATACTTTAACAACATTTTGATTTTGCAATAATTCAAAAAAAGGCGTTAAATCCAAACCTTTTGCCAACGGGTCAATTAAAACGGCCTCTTCAACACTGGCCGCTTGAATCAGACATAATTTTGAATAAAAGGTATATTCTCTTAAAAATTCGGTATCTATTGTAACAAAAGAGTGAGTCGCAAACCGCTGACATACTTCTTTTAATTCTTCAGTTGTTGTAATCATTTCTTTATAAAAGCATTTTTTTTAATTTTTTGCAAGTTTTGTTCAAAAAATATTATTTTTCCAATAATCCCTTGTAGTTTTTTTCATTTTCTGTTATAATAAAAGAAGATTATATATCACTTAAAGGGGGCTGTTATCATGACAAACAAAAAAGACCAATCCGGACGCAGTATGGTTGAAATGTTGGGTGTTCTTGCCATTATCGGACTTATCAGTATCGGCGGGATTACGTCCATGGGATATGTTGACTCTTATTTCAGAGTAAACTCAACTATTTTAGAAGTTGACAATATAGCTGCTGACGTTGCGGATACATATTCATGGGACAGCAGTTACTCAGGCATTGATGTGCAAGAAATGTGTGAAGAAAAAGCTCTTGATGATTGCTCTGCAAATGTAAACGAAGGGAAAACAACTTATGCATTGGAAAACAGATGGGGTGGTTCTATTGAAATTGAACCGGCCGATGGTGGCAATTCATTTACCATAACATACAAAAGTGTTCCCCTTGTTTCTTGCCAACAACTTTATGACGCAAACTTAACAAAGAAAACTTTCCATTATGTTGATTTAGCTTCACCAACAACATCTGAAGAATGCTCTGATGACTCAACATTAGTTTTTAAATTTAGACAATAACCTTTTTCTCTTAAAAAAAATCCACCTAAAAAAGGTGGATTTTTTATTTTTTCTTTTTTAATTAATCCATGTCCCTTAAAAGTTTTCTAACATATTCTTTATTTTCCTTTGCAAAGAAAGAACGTGTTAATAATTCGCGTATTAAAGCTTTTTCATAAAGAGGCAAAGACCCCGTATCCATCATTTCATATTTTTCAGGATCTAAAATTTCCATTTTAGCAAAAAATCCGGCTTCTTCACCACCATTATCTAAAAATGAATTGATTCCATCCGTATAAACCCATTCACCAAGTGCTAATCCTTCCGGCATTTTTCCTGTTTTTTCAATTTCAGTCGTTTGCCTTTCAATTGCATCCAAACATTCTTTAGGAAAAGCATACGGGGAATAACCGGCAATATTGCTTGTTGGATTTTTTGGTTTTTCAATCAATCGTTTGTTAACCAAAATCGAGTTATTGCTTACATCTTCTTTCACAATACCTGTTAATAAAATTTGTTTTGTGTTTTGCAAGAATGAATCCGTAATCTTTTTAACAAAAGGAATTTCAGCCTTTGTTGAATCAATTAAATCATCCGGAAAAATCAAAACCGCGTGTCTGTCAGGAGATAAACGATGCGCCAATCCCAAAACTTGTGCCGTTCCGATTGGCGTTTCCTGTATCACATATTTTAAATCAATATCTTCCGGTAAAAAGGTTGCTCTTAACACATCAGCAATCCTTTCCCTTCCCCCTTTACGTAATTTTTCTTCTGTTTTTAAATCTGTTTTTAAAGCTTCTTTAAATGCATCAATTGTCACTTGATCCGACACAACCAATGTGATATGCCGCCCACCCATGCGAACAACATCTTGAAGCACACAATCAATCAATCTGATATCCCCAAACGGCATCAAACATTTATGAGCAATCCCTTTTGAATGAGGGAAGTTTCGTGTGCTTTTACCGGCACAAGCTACAATAAATTCTATATTTTCATACATCTATTTTCTCCTTATTTTAGATATACTGAGTCAATACATTTAATCTAAAATGTTTAAGAAATAAAAGCAAGCTAAAAGCTAAAAAAAATAAAGTTTATCTCTTCTTAAAATCAGAAGAGATATTTATATCCCATATTAATGCTGTGACCCGTTGATGTTGATGAGAAGTCATAGTCATATTTTAATTCAAATTCACTTAAACCATACAACCAGAGCAAGGAACCACCGACTGTAAACACATCTTTATCAACATTCAACCCTTCAACGGCAAATGGCGCTGCATATCTTACGAAATTAGCCGTTGATTTTGCTGCTGTATCTCCAAATTCATGCGTCCATCTGGCATGAAATTCCGGACGGAAACGATAATTATGACTACCAAAATCAAAGGCAGCTTTCACTTCAACCGGCATTTGAATGCTGGTTAAATCCGTGCCTTTTAATAAAACTCTGGCTCTGCCCGTGCCACTTTCAGCAACATCATCCATTTCAATAGAGGTATAATCCAACCCGATTTTCGGTGTTAAAATAAAGTTTGGCGCAACCAAAATTTCATAGCCGATATCTGCCCCTAAGGTGAATGCCGTTAAGTCAAAATCAGCTTTTGTTGACTCGGATAAGGAACTGATTGAGCGTTTTGAATCAACACTTGTTTGACTCCATAAAGCATAAAAATCCATAAATGTTCTGGAATAATGCGGTGTAATGCTTCCATAAACGCCCAAGCCATAAGTGGTCAAATCAGATTGTGTATTTTTATTATTTTGTTCCATATCACCGGTAGCATAAAGAGCAGCAAGTCCAAGCGTAAAGACACCGACTTTTCTGTCAATACCTGCTGTAAACCCATAAGCATCCAACTCATATCCGCTTTGATTATCTTTATCATCTTGTGTTAAAGAAAGCATAAACGGTTTAGCCCAAATACCCCCTCTATCAGATCTGCGATCCATATATGGATTGCGTCTGCCTTCTTTAAAGCCATAGTAATATCTTTCATGACCGGGTCTGCCATAATAATATGGATTTTTCACATAATATCTTGTTGTTTGATTTTTAATGCGATAGTTGCGCATAGCGTTCATTTCGCCTAACACACTTTCTTTAAATGCTTTTTGCATGCGCATAGAAGCTTGCATTGTGTTTAAATAACCTTCCGGCGAATATTCATCTAACACCCGAACCGCCTCTGAAGCCGATTCGGCAAAAAAGACCGAATCCAAAAACGGATCAATGCTATAGGCGCCCTCACTTTGACGGATTTTTGTTAATGTATCGGCAAGTTCATCAACATTTTTGGAGTGATCAGCAATTTGAATTCCCTCTTTTAATGTTTGAACTCCTTTTACAGATAAAGATAAAGCATTATTTTCAATTTTTTTCTCCACTCCGGTCCAAAGGAATGTTGTGCGTAATTTATCACTATTCCCATTCAACTGTGTGGCTGACAAAATTTCATATTCTTGATTGGTTTGAATATCGCGAACTAAAACTCTTGTCCCATCAGCCAAATTCACCGTTCCATCAACAATAATTTTATCATTTTTATTTCCACTGGCACGCACATCAATATACCCGCTTGAATCCGTTTCAACAACTAAATCTTTTGTTTGATATGGTAAAGATGAATCTGTTATGGTTGTATCTGATGAAACAACTTTTAATTCAGAAATAGGCTGAGTTTCAACATCTTGCATGGAAACAGCTAAACGAGCATTTTCATTTAAAGCCAAATGGCCTGTTTTAATATTCAATACACCGGCACCTGCCAAAGCAGAATAAGGTTTTAAATTAATATCGTTTGTCACATTAACGGCATTTGTTCCATCTTTATTCATAAATTCAAAAACACCGCCATTCATGTTCAGTGTATCCACATCAACATTTCTTAACACTTGGAAATGATCGGCATTCACTGTTAACGTTGTGTTCGAAACATCTTCGCCTTTATCAATTAATTTTTGATTTCTTAAAACTTGATTAACCGAAACATTTGCAAATGTTGTCATGGAAGCATCTGTTCCAAGTTCAATACCGTCAATCGCAGAAGCAGGAACCGTTACCGGTCCCGAAGTCGTTAATGAATGGATATCATGGTAAACATTAAAATTACCACTCGAAATCAAAATTCTGTCCATATGCATCGAACCGCTTGAATCAATGCTTTTTCCTTTTCCGGCATCAATTTCAAGTGTGGTATTCACGGCAGATCCATTTGTCTCTTTAATATTGCCGATTTTATAATTTCCCGTTAAGCGAATGGTTGTGTTATCCGACATTAAGACATTATCAAAATCAACAGCGTTATTAATTGAAATACCATCATGGGATAATTTCAAGTTTTCAGCACTCATCCAATTGGTTGTTTGATAAAATAATGAATTTGTATCAAATTGCTGATTTGGTCCCAAATTTAAATCCGGTTTAATGGAAACTTCAACCGTTGTATTGGTTGTGCCTTCAATTCTTTGAACAGGATCATGGATATAAAGATCTCTTCCCGTTAAACGCAAGGTTGTTCCCGTATTTAACGAAATATCCCCTTTAATATTACCGGCAACTTCCAAAAGACCTTTATCCACTAAAATATTATCAACATCAATTTCGCCTTTTAAAAGCGTATAAAACCGCTCATCACTTGTTTGCACAACAACGTTCACATTTTCTGCCCCAGGGGCTTTCTTAAGCGAACCTTGAATACCGCCCCCTTCAATCGAATATAACGGAAGGTTTTCAGGTAACGGATCTAATAAAACAGGATCTCTAACAAGCACATTTGAATCAGATCCTAATGTTACATTTGAATTTAAAACACCGGCAACAGTGACTGAAGCTCTTTGTCCCATATCCAATCTGTTAACCGTAAAACTTGAAGAAGTTGCAAATTTACCATCATCCAAAAATTTGATAAGAGGCGTTGAAATTGTTCCGTTCACAACAGTTAAAGATGAAGAATTTCCAAGATAAACACCTTTATTTGCTGTTAATTCAGCCATGTATGTAACCGGATATTCCCCAATCATAAATGTTTGCTGATTCATAAAAATATCAGCACCATCTCCCATGTTAATTGTGCCGGCATCAATCTTTCCGCCCATTATTTCAAGAGAAGAATTTGCACCCATATTAATATTATCAACCGTAAGTTCCCCACGATAAGCTTGTTGAGGCAAAATCTCTTCTTGAATAACTTCCCATTTTTCGGTTGTTACCCCATTATCTGTATCCACAGAAGAGGATGCTTGCGGTTCAGTGATAGCTTCTTGAAGCTCTGCGCCAACATATAATTTTGACTCCGACCCAAAATTTAAAGAAGATGCCTCTTTTAAAAATTCTTTATTCGGATCCGAGACTTCTGAAGATGAAGAAAGCTTAACCTCTCCACTTGTTAAATTAAAAGAGCCTTTATCCCCAAAGGTGATATCATGCCCCGTTAATGAACTGTCTTTTCTATTTTCAATCGTTGAGTTATCACCTAAAATAATTCTATCAGCATGAAAGGAAGAGGCATGCGGAACTTCCATCAACAGATTTTGAGTTATTTGTATATTATCTTCAACAGTTGTCGTTGTTTGACCGTTTTCATCTGTTATTGTTGTGGTAATCTTTTCACCTGATTTTAAATCAAAAGAGGCGTCATATTTAAATGTATAATCAGCACCATTTACAATGGAAGCATTATGTCCCATCTGAATAACACCGGCATCAAATGTTGTCCCCATTTCGTTTAAAATTTTACCGTTTGATCCCATCAAAATATTATCTGCATAGAATTTTGCAAATGTATCCATCACTTTGCCGGCTTTGTTTTCCGGATCAACGACTCCATCTTTATCGGCATCTTCTTTCCAAATATAATTGGCTCCAACATTATAAATAATGCCATCATCTCCAAGCTTCACAGAGTCCATATTTATTCTATGACCATTATAAAGCTTTCCGGCACCACCAAATTGAAGTGTTCCGCCAACAGTCTCTGCATTCGTAAGAACAACATCAACCAATTTTAAAACAGACGACTCTCCTTCAGTTACCCATCCATAAACATCTTCAACACCGTTTTTAAAGATGCCACCATAATCAAAAGAAATCATATCACCTGAAACCAAACTTCCTTCGCCACGGTTAGCAATTTCAGAATTTGTTCCCAATAAAATATTTCCAAGTAATTGAGGTGCTGTTTTATTTTCTTCTTTTTGATTTAATATGTTTGTTTTGGTAAATTCCTGAAGCTGGATATTTTGAATAACCCCATAATTTTTAATGGTAACACTACCATCATGCGTATCATAGGCGGCACCATAAACACCATATCCGTTTTCTCCGGACGTTATATTCCCGGAATTAGTAATTGATGCCTCAAAGGGGGAGTTTAAATGAGTAATTAATATACCGATATTTTCACCGGCATCTAAATCAGCAGAGGAGGAATAAGAGGGGTCAGCAAGTGTTAATTCTTTAATAAACGTTTTTGATTGGCCATTAGCCTTTGTATCGGCAAATGCACTGACAGAACAAATAACCGTAAAAAAAGCAAAAACAGAAATTGAGAATTTTAATCTCTTCACCCTTGCCCCCACATATTTTATAGCGCTATTTTTTTTCTAACATATATTTTTTTCATTTACAAGCAAAAATATTTTCTTTTTTCATTTTCAGTAAAAATAAAAAAAACTTTCTTAAAGCATTTAAAATTATCTCAAATATTTCAACAAGATAACCAACATAGTTGACAAAAAAAATCCTTTCGGATAGTATTAAAAATATTTTTTTTCAGAGGATGTCATGAAACAAAAAATTAAAGAACGATTAAAAAAGAATGCATTTGTTTTAAATTATTCAAGAATGTGGCCATTTATCAAACCTTTTTGGGCCAGAGCATTGGCTGCCACTTTAATTACTATTCCGATCGGTTCGTTAGATGCCGTTATCGCCCTTTCTTTAAAACCTTTTATGGACACGGTTATCATGGAAAAAGGCGGTGAAACACCTTTTAATTTACCACTTTATGTCATTCCGCTTTTTATCGTTGTGTTCACAATTATTCAAAGTGCACTTGAATATGGAGCCTCCTATTTAAATGCTTGGGTTGGTGGAAAAATAACAAACAATGTGAAAGAAAAAATTTATAAAAAACTGGTTTCTTGTGAATCGGCATTTGCCGATAAAAACACATCCGGTTTTGTTGTTTTCAGATGTGATAATGATCCGAATTTAGCTTGTTCCGGATTATTAAATAACTTAAAAGTTTTCACTACACGCTTATTTTCCTCTTTTTCACTTATTTTCGTTTTATTTTACACCTCATGGCAATTAGCCATTATCGCCATCATCGTTTTAGGATCCGCTCTTTATCCACTGACAAAAATCAGAAAGAAAATCAAAGAAGTTATGAACTCAACAGTTATGGCGGGAGGCGCTGTTTTAACTGCCTTTAATGAAACGTTTTCCGGCCTTAAAACCATTGCTTCTTATAACCTTGAAGAACATCAACGAACAAAATTCTCAAACGTTCTTAAGCAGATGTTTAAACTTAAAATTAAATACACGCAAAAAACAGCTTGGCTTTCCCCGATGATGCATATTATTATCTCTTTAGGAATTGCCGGCACCATCTGGTATGGGAGTTATTTAATAAAATCAGGAACAATTACAAGCGGTGACTTTGTTGCCTTTATGACCGCTCTTTTAATGCTTTATACACCGGTCAAAAATATCGGAAAAAATTTTACAGCCGTTCAAATGTCATTTATGGCGATTGAACGCGTTTTTGACTTTTTGGAAATGAAAATGAGCGTTGCCGAAAAAGAAAATGCGCCGGATTTAAAACCGATTAAAAATAAAATTGAATATAAAAACATTACCTTTAGTTATGATGGTAAAAAAACTGTTTTAGACAATATCAACCTCACCATTAAAAAAGGAGAAAAAATTGCATTTGTCGGTAATTCAGGCGGAGGAAAAACCACACTTGTTAATTTGTTACCAAGATTTTATGAAATCAGTAAAGGAAATATTTATATTGATGGACAAGATATTAAAGATGTTTCTTTAAAATCATTAAGAAGTCAAATCGCCGTTGTTTTCCAAGATAACTTTTTATTTGCAGGCACTATCAGAGAAAATATTTTGCTTGGGAAACCGGATGCTTCAACTGAGGAAATTGAAAAAGCCTTACAAAGCGCTTGCCTTGATGAATTTATTAAATCCCTTCCCAAAGGATTAGATACCGAAATCGGCGAACGAGGCGTTCTGTTATCTGGCGGTCAAAAACAACGTGTCGCCATTGCTAGAGCATTCCTTAAAAATGCGCCGATTGTTATTTTAGATGAAGCCACTTCTGCCCTGGACAATAAATCAGAAGCCATTGTTCAACAAGCTATTGATAACTTAATGAATGACCGAACAGTATTTGTTATTGCCCATCGTCTTTCAACCATTCAAAATGCGGATAAAATCGTGGTTGTCAATGAAGGCAAACTCATTGAAGAAGGCAACCATGAAACACTTCTTGAAAATAAAGGTGCTTATCATGCGCTTTACATGGCTCAATTTAAATCCAAAAAGACAGATGACAAATAGTTGATGTTTCATTGAAAACAATCAAAAAGCGCTTATCTTGAAAATTGATAAGCGTTTTTTATTTTTTAAGGAGAAAAACAATGAAACAAAAACATCTTCCCTATTCAAAAAAATACATTCAAAACCAAAGAAAAGAAGTCGATTCCATCCAAAATGAAATCAATCGTATTTTTGATAAACATTTAATGCCTGCAAAACAGTCCTTTTTTAGCGATTCCGATTTTTTAAATCCGGATATTGATATTTTTGAAACAGATAAAGAAATCAAAATCGAAGCAGAACTTGCCGGCATGAATGCCAAAGATATTGATATTCAAATTTCAAAAGAAGGATTTTTAACTATCAGCGGCGAAAAAACAAACACACATGAAGAATCAAATGAAAACGGATATTATTTTTCAGAACGCTCGTTCGGATTTTTAAATCGATCTATCCCCTTGCCTGATAACTGCAATCTTGAAAAAACAGAAGCCGAATTTGAAAACGGTTTACTAAAAATCACCATTCCTAAAAACGAAGAAGCAAATAAATCAACTCAAAAAGTAAAAATAAAAGAAAGAAAATAAAAAAAACTCTTCTTTTTTCACCCGCCTGATTTGGCGGGCTTTTTTTATTTTATATAAAATAATTGACATAATTTTAATTTTATTATATAATTAGTTACTTTTAACAAAGCAGGAAATAACTATGAACACGGATTTAGCAAAACAGCAAAACTCTTTTTCAATACCACAAACAACGTCAACAACACTTGAAAACTCCCCAAATAATATCTTTTTAAACCCTCTCTCAGCAAAAGAAATTGCCGTATTAAAAGTTAAACACTTTTTCTTTTCAAGAAAAGCAAAAATTAAAAACATTATTAAGGGTCTTGACAAAGTTTTATCCGATCCGGCCCATTGGTTTGATGGCGAACCGATAACACCGATTGCCAAATTAATCGCAAGTAAACGGTATGATTACTGTATATCAACTTTACGTTTGGATGAAGCATACGGAATTCGTGGCACAAATAAAGATATTGCATTAATCAAAGCCGTTCATGATGTTTGCAACTTCCCTGTTTTATTAAGAATCAATTTAACGGATTATGATGAGGACACTCAAAATCGATTTATCAAAATTTTTAGCAATTCACTATTTCAAGCCGCAGCCCCTGACTTAGTTACGGGAATTGCTCCTAAGGGAACGAATTTTACATTTCCTGAAACAAAAACAGCTCACAAAATTTTATATACGCTGGATATTATTCGCAAAATAAATCATATTCAGCCGGAATATTTAAGCAAGATAAAAGATTATGCTTTTCTTCAATATTGTCAACTTGACAGCCAAAATGAAGATTCGGTCAAAGCGACAGATAGCTTTTTAATTTATAAAACATATCAAGATCCTGATTTAATTCAAAAATACTTGCCAAGCATTTCTCCTATTGCTCGTCAAAAAATTTTGCAACACACTGAGCAAGTGCCAATCATAAAAAAACTCAGAGATCAAATGAGCGAAGCTGAAATGGATAATTATTCAAATTTTATCGCTCATAAGAATAATTTACTTACAAATGAAGTGATAAAACATCATCTTCTTTCGCTAAGACAAAAATAAATAAAATAATAATTATTGAAAGAATAGATATCAATATGTTTGAAACTTCAAAACTTAAAAACATTTTTAAAGCTCTCGAAACTGTTTTAACAGACGGCTCCCACTGGTTTGACGGCAAGCCCTTTTCTGATACGGCAAAATTAATCTGTGTCGAAAGAGATAAACTCTCTCAAAAGTTTGCAGATATAAAAAAAGAACAACATCCTAATAATATCATCACTAAAGGTATTTATCAGATGGCATTAATTTCAAAATCTCTTTATTACCCTGCTCTCCTCATGGATAACATTGACTCTATAGAGGATACTTATAAAAAAGGAATCATCGATTATTTTTCCTCTTTAGAATGGAAAAAAGTTGCACCCAATCTGAGCAAGGGTATTGTTGCAGAGGGTCAAAACAAATCCAACATCGAATCGAAATTATTTGAAGTGACAAATGACCTTCTTCGATTTATTGAAACAGCTAAACTTCCGGCAGAACCAAAAAAAATTGCAAAGACCAAATTAGAAGAAATTTACCTTAAAGAGCCCTTTTCTTTTAATAATTGGGAAGTTTTTTTTATCTATCATGCCTATGAAAACACAAAGAGTATGAAAAAATATTTACCCAGTTGGCCAACTCGTTTTAAAAGAAATCTAATTAATCACCACAATCAAACAATCCCTTTAAGCATGACGCATATTATTAAACCAATTCTTTTGCCCACCCAAAAAAATTACCAAAGAGATTAACAATGTCACAAAAAAGAAAAATAAAAGTTGAAAACATATTAAATGATCTTCAAATTATTTTTGAGAAAAAAGAAGACGTTGTTTTTCAGCAAAAGCTACATCAAAATTTAAAAGAAGCTTTCGAGCAAATGTGTTATTATCAAGGCTATCAAGATAAAAAAGACAAATCAAACATGATGCATGGGGAATATTTAAGATTTAAAGGCATTTATCTTTGTTATAAAGATCCCAAAATTGCCCTTATGGCTCTTCAAAAGGGAATTCTTTGCACCACTTCACAAAAAGGAATCATCAACCATTTTTTAAGAAGCGATGCAGCCGCTCTTTTTCGCCAAAAAGGATTTTTCAAAATCATTACACCCCAATTTAAAGAAAACACTAACAATCGTTAAATAAAAAAGGATTTCACTCATGACTCATAAAAAAGAAATTAAGGAATTATTATTAAAAAATGCGACCAATCAACCGCTAACTGATTATGAAACGGAACAACTGCGAGAATTAGCTTCCCAAGATTCGGAAAATATTTTAGGACAACTTTCTGAAATTAATGAAATCGTTCAATTAATCCCTTATGCTGAAAATAAATGTGACGCTTATAAAAAAGCCGAATCGCATATTCAGTTTTATTTAAAGGAATTTGAAACAAAGATTAAAAGAACACCTGAACTTATCAATTTACAATCGGTTGATATGGGTTGCCACAAGAAACCAAACGAATCAGATAATCCCCGTCTTGGGAACACCATTCTTGAATTAATTGCTAAATGCTCAATTAATCCTGTTTTATATGCAAAAGCCATCAGATTGGGGGCTATAATAACACCATCCATCGAAAAAAGCTTTGCTTTAACAGCCCAAGATAAACGAGAATATTTAAATCCGGTAACGGCACATAAACAAATTAACAAGGTTAATGAATTGTTTTTAAATTCAAACGTTATTTTAAACAAATGGATTGAAAGTGGCAAAAAATTAACACCTCACGAAATAAAAGCCGGCGCCGCAAGATTACCAAAATCTGTTCAAATAGCTTTATTTGAAGCATTAAAAACACTTCAAAGAACAAAATAAAAAAAACGGGAAATTCCCGTTTTTTTATTTGAAAAATATCTTTTTTAAGATATAATTTTTTTATGAAAAAAGTTTTAATTATTCTTCTTATTCTTTTAAGTTTATCATCCTTATTGTTTTTAAGAAAAAAAACAAGTGGGCCTTTTTTTCAACTTCAAACAAAAGAAATACCTCAAATAAATTTCTATCAAGATCCATTAAATTTAACAATTCCAACCGATTATGATTTTAAAAAGCTTGAATCTCTTTCTTTTGAAATAAAATCACAACACGAGCAAAAAGAGGAAAAAACAAAAATTTTAAATTTTGGAAAATGCCATCCATTTACTGACACCCCAGACGCTCTGTTTAACAAAATAAAGGAGCAACCAAGCAATAAAGACAAAGGGAAAAATGCCCCTTACCAAATCGATTGTGGAATCATTCAAACCTCATTTCCGTTATCATTTTAATTTTTTTAAAATTTTTTATTTTTTTTTGTTGTTTTTTTTATTTTTTTTTGTTACATAGAAATAAGAATAGAAAAAGAAGGAGAGAAAAATGAAAAAATTTTTATTATTTTTAGTCGTTTTGGGTGGGTTGACAGCCGGTGTAGCATATTATTCAAACAATGCTTTGTTCAGTTCTTTGCCAAAAATTGGATCAGCGGTTAACTTGGCAAGTGAAGTAACAGTTCAACATCCGAACTGGAAAGATACAATTGTTCCACTTGAAGGAAATCGTGCTCGTCGTAAAAACGGAACAGACCATGGTCAAATTCAAAACATCACCCCAACATCATTTGAAATTGTTTGGGACAGATGGGGAATTGAAACATATACACTCAATCCGGAAACAAAAGTTTATCACTTAACAGCTAAAAGAGCTAAGTAAGAAACAAAAGGGAAAAACGGGGGAAACCCCGTTTTTTTTATGCTTAAATTAAATGACAAAATTTATCATAAAAAATAAATCAAACGAATCGATTATCGCAAACATATTAAAGCCTAAAGACAAACCAAAAGGGCTTGTTTTTATTTTGCATGGTCTTGCCGGATTTAAAGAAGAAGACTATCTTGTAACCTGCGCGCATATTTTTTTGGATAATAATTTTATTGTTTTTCTTTATGATGCAAGACATTCTTTCGGCGAATCGGACGGAGACCTTAAAAATGCTTGTTTTTCAAACTTTATTCAAGATTTTGAGACCGTTTTAAACTGGGCAAAAGATAAAGAATTTTATCAAGAGCCGATTTATGCTCTCGGTCATTCTTTAGGCGCCGGCGCTGTTTTATATGAAGCAATCAAAAATCCCTCTTTATTTAAAGGGATTATTTGTTTAAATCCCGTTTATAATGGAAACAAACTTTTAGACTCATATCAACAAACAAAACCCGATTTTGTTTTAAAATGGCAACAAGAAAAATATCTTTATAAAGAAAAAGAAAGCAATCCTTTAAGAAACGGATATATCAGTTTTGATCATATTATTGATGCCAAAAAATATCATCTTGAAACAAAAGCAAGCGCTATCACCTGTCCTGTTTTATTAATTACGGGAGACAGGGATATTTCTTCAACAAAAAAAATAAATGAAGACCTTTTTAATAATCTCAACTCAAAAAAAGAGCTTCACATTATAAAAGGCGGAACTCACACCTATCGAACACAAGAAAATAAAAAAGAACTTGAAACAGTTTTAAAAGAATGGCTCAGCAAAAATTAAGAAAAATTTTTTTACAAGATTGAAATTTTCATTATTTTGTGCTATTATCTCTTCGTTTATTAATTTTTATGATAGGAGTTTATTATGCCAGCAACATCTATGGACCAATTGGTTTCGCTTTGTAAAAGAAGAGGATTTATTTTTCAAAGTGCCGACATTTACGGCGGTTTACAAGGGGTTTATGATTTCGGTCCATTGGGCGTTGAACTTAAAAATAATTTAAAAGCAGCCTGGTGGCGTTCAATGATTTATGAACGAGATGATGTTGAAGGTTTGGATGCTTCTATTTTAACACATCAAAAAGTTTTGCATTACAGCGGACATGAGGCAACATTTACCGATCCATTAACGGATTGTAAAAAATGTAAAAACCGTTTTAGAGCTGACCATATTAAAGATGGCAAATGCCCAAATTGCGGTTCAACGGAATTAACAGAACCAAGAATGTTTAACCTTATGTTTAAAACAACGGTCGGCCCGATTGAAGACGGATCAAACTTTGCTTATTTAAGACCGGAAACGGCGCAAGCTATTTTTACTCAGTTTAAAAACGTTGTTGATTCTACAGCAAGAAAAGCACCTTTTGGAATTGCCCAAATCGGAAAATCTTTCCGAAATGAAATCACGCCGCGTAACTTTATTTTCCGTGTGCGCGAATTTGAACAAATGGAACTTGAATATTTCGTAAAACCGGGAACGGATGAAGAGTGGCTTGAAACATGGAAAGATGCCCGCATTCAATGGTGGTTAGAGCAGGGTCTTAATAAAGATAAACTCAAAGTTCATACAATTGAAAAAGAAGAATTAGCACACTATTCAAAAGCAACTTATGATTTAGAATATGAATTCCCGCACGGATTGGAAGAATTGGAAGGAATTGCTGATAGAACAGACTATGATCTTGGCAATCATACCAGATATCAATCAGAATTGGGTCTGACCTCAACACCACATGAAAACAAAGAAAGCTCAACAAAATTAGCGCTCTTTGATGACGAAACGAAAAAATGGTATGTGCCGTTTGTGATTGAACCGTCAGCAGGTGTTGAACGCGGTGTTTTGGCTGTTTTAACTGAAGCTTATAATGAAGAAACGCTTCCAAATGGCGAAACAAGAACTGTTTTAAAACTCAAAAAACATTTAGCTCCGGTCAAAGCCGCCGTTATTCCGTTAAAACGCAACAATGCTCAAATTATGGAAATGGCTCGTAACATTAAAAACACATTGTTAAAAACAGGTATTGGCCGTGTGATGCTTGAAGATTCCGGGAACATTGGAAAAGCCTATCGCCGTCACGATGAAATCGGAACACCGTTTTGTATCACTGTTGACTTTGAAAGTATTGAACAAACGCCGACAACGGTTACCATTCGCGACAGGGATACAATGGAGCAAAAACGCGTTTCATTAGAAGAATTACCAACGCTTTTAAAAGAATATTTCATTTAAAAAATCTTTAAAAAGGAGAGTTGTTCAAGCTCTCTTTTTTTTATGTCTTAAAATTTGACCTCTAAAGTTTGCGAAAAAATAATAAGTTAGTGGCGAAAAAAATTTTTAAAAACGGTCATTTTAAGTAGCTAAAATCAAGACTAGCCCCCCATTAAAAGCTTTCTTTTGTTTATTTTAGCAGATTCAAAGCTTTTAATAGGAAGCTAGAATGTTCTTTTAGCTACTTAAAATTTGACCTCTAACTTAAGCAT
>JAFXIF010000057.1 GCA_017533325.1 Alphaproteobacteria bacterium | reverse complement strand
ACACGGATACGCTTGGGACAACGGTTAGCGGAACTCGGAGCGATTACTTAACGGCCTTAGTCGGTGTTAAAGGGGCTTGGAATATGGGAGTAATTCGCCCGATAGCAGGCATCACCGTTGGATATGATATCATCTCTGATGATGTGTCAGCGCTCAACACCCTTGCCAATGGCGCAAGTTATACGGTGAACGGCGAAGCGTTGGATCGCTTGAGTACGGGCGTTTCTCTTGGCGTTGAGGCTGACCTTGGCGAAAGAACGACTCTGAAACTTGAATATTCCGGAACCTATCGAAAAGAATATCAGGATCACAGTGGGATGCTCAAACTCGAAGTTCGTTTTTAAAAAGTTTTAAACCGTAAACTACCGCAGATAGGGAATGGCTCGTGTATCCCTTCCGCAAGGCTCCAACTCCATACACGTCGCCATTCCTATCTTAGTATTTTATCGGTTTAAATTCTTTTTATCTAACGAACTTAAGAGGTCAAATTTTAAAAAGTTTTTTTCGCCACTAAGTTATTTATTTCTTCATGAACTTAAAATGACCCTTTTAAAAAAGTTTTTTCTGTTGTGTTGTTTTTAATTTAATAACTTTCAAATCAGATGGTTATATAAAAAAGTTAATTCTTTACTTTAAAAACTTTCTTTTACATTTTGAATTATTTTCAAAAGAGTTTTTTGAAAACTTAAAAGGTCTTGAATTTGAATATGTTCATTTTTTGTATGAGCTAATGTTTCATCACCAGGGCCGAAAATAACCGTATCAATCCCAAATTCTTGATAAAATCCCGCTTCGGTTGCATAGTCAAATGAGGTGACAAAAGAGGAGGGGCTTTCTTTTTGAATTGCCGGTATCAATTTTGATTCAATATTTCCATTAAAACTTGGCATAGTATCTGTTTCAAACAAGGTAACCGGTGTGCCTTTATATTCTTTTGAAAGAGCTGTATGATAAGCTTGGATTTGCTTCGTAACTTCATTTGTTTTATCCTGATGACTTGAGCGTATTTCAAAATCAACTGTTGCATCTGGGGCCACTAAGTTGCAACCTGTTCCACCGTTTAAAACGCCGACATTAAGAGTCAATCCGCTGTTTTGATAAAGAAGCGCAGTTTGCTCAATAAAGCTGACCAATCGTGCAGCAATATAAAGGGCATTAATGCCGTTTTCGGGTTGACTGGAATGACAGGCTTTCCCGATGATTTTTGTTTGAAAACCGCTAAATCCTTTGTTTTTTATGCCGATTTTAAGATTTGTCGGTTCTAAAACAATGCCGTATTTCGGTTTAATATTTTTTTGCTTGAAAAATTGAATGATAGAGCGAATGCCTTGACAAGAGGTTTCTTCATCGGAGGTGAAACAAAGAAAAATGGGGATATTAAACTCTTTTAGTTCTTTTAAAACACTCAGCAAAACGGCAATAGATTGCTTCATGTCAACGGCACCTCTTGCAAAAAGAGAGTTGTTTATTATTTGGGCTTTAAAAGGATTGTCATTCCACTCTTCTTCTTTCGCTGGAACGGTATCCAAATGACAGGAAAATAAAATCCCATTTGAAATATTTTGAAAGTCATTTATATTGATGCCGGCAACCAAATTAAAAAGCTTGCCCGTTTGATTTTTAATCCGGACACAAGAAATTTTTTCTTTTTCGAAATAAGAAATAAGATATTGAATAATATCAGAGTTATCTTTTAAAGGGTTGTCTGTTCTGATTTCAACCAGTTCAGATAAAATTTTAACCGTATCTTGCATTTTATTCTCCTTGCTTCGTTAGTTATCCCAAAAATAAACCGCCTTGTCAAGGAGGGAGATAGATTTAACTTGCGCGTTGATTTTCTAAATGATTAGCTCTCATTTGTTGATAAGCATCATGTTTTCGAATAAATTGAGCATTTTGTTGCTCTTGCAAGCCATGTTTTGCTATTTGGTGAAGCGGGATTTTATTTGCAAGCACATAGGATCTAACCGCTTGATTTTTAATTTTATGAAGAGATAAAATTTCAAAAATATCTTGCTTGAAATTATTCGGAATGGCTTTTTTATTTTGAGGGAATGATAAAATTGTTTGCATAAATGAATCAGTTGCGCCGTTTTTCTTCATTCCGTCTTCCAGTATTCTCATTTCTTTTTCTGAAAGAGAAGTGTTATTATTAATTTTATCAATTAATTGGCTGATTTCATCTGAAACAATAGGCAATAAATTATTTTGAGGCGCATCTTGTTTGAGGGTGTTGGCCTGTTTATCGTGTATCTCCTTTAATTTTTCAATAAACTCTTTATTTGTTAAGGCTCGGCTGCTCCCCGGTTTAACTCTGAATGCTTGTTTTATTGCAGCATTCAAAAAGATTTCTCTTTCCTTTTTTGTCAGATGTAACCCACATAAATGATCAACTGTTCTCATCCATTCGGTTGTTTTTGAATATTTTTTTATCAGTTTGATATATTTTTTCTTTTGCTTTTTTGAAAAGCGTTTAAAATCAAAATGATTATCTTTATTCTTCGGGAAAGGGGTTGATCCTTGAAGAAGAGGGCGATCTAAAATCCAAATATGCGCATCTTCAGCCAACAAAATTGCTAATTTTTCTTTGTTAAGGCCATGTTGTTTTAAAGAGTTCGCAATATGATTATTCCTGTTTTCCTCTGTTTTCTTTAGGCGTTGTTTGCGAATGGCATCAAGTTGCAAATGAATATTTTGCAATAAATTAAAAGGAACCTGAATTGCCAATGTTAATCCGAATGATAAACCAATATCTGCCATTGTTTTTTCTTGAGCCATTTTGTCAAGTGCCGCCCAAATAACGTTTTTCCTGAACGCCTCCCAACTGAATTCTCCGGACTCATCTTCAAGGTCCTCGTCATCATATACTATAGCCTCTTTAATTAAATCGTCATACTTTTTCTCTTTTTCTTTTTTTAATTCTTCAAGACTTTTTTCTTTAAGGCTTTTCATCAAATCGTCCATTGCTTTTGCAAGTAAAGCTTGATAATCAATGGTATCAATAATTTCATGATTTTGAAAAAATTCATGAGCAAAAGCAGCTCTTTTTTCCAATGTTTGTAAGGGCTTTATGAAATCAAGCCCATTTTGCGAAAGGCTGCTATTTGATATTTTATTTTCACCAATCATTTTTTGGATATGGCTAAGGCTTTGGTATTCTTGAAGAAATTTCATATTTTTGATATAGCCGTTTGCCTTTGCGAGGTTATTAAATAATTCAAGAACAAATTTATTGTTTTTGACATGTGGCGCAAATATGCCAATAAATTT
>JAFXIF010000056.1 GCA_017533325.1 Alphaproteobacteria bacterium | reverse complement strand
GAGAGTTCTGCCCGCCTTGAGAACCTTGCTGACCTTGAGAGCCTTGCTGACCTTGAGAGTTTTGCTGACTTTGAGACCCCTGCTGACCCTGAGAGTTCTGCCCGCCTTGAGAACCTTGCTGACCTTGAGAGCCTTGCTGACCTTGAGAGTTTTGCTGACTTTGAGAGCCTTGCTGACCTTGAGAGTTCTGCCCAGCTTGAGCGTTCTGCCCACCTTGAGAGTTCTGCTGACCTTGAGCCCCTTGCTGACTTTGAGCACCTTGCTGACCTTGAGAGCCCTGCCCGCCTTGAGCGCTTTGCTGACCTTGAGAGTTCTGCTGACTTTGAGAATTCTGCCCACCTTGAGACCCCTGCCCGCCTTGAGCGTTCTGCCCACGAAGTTTGTTCAGCTTTTCTTGTTCTTTTTCAAAACGTTTTTTCAAAATATCATACATATCATCGGCGGACTTATCTCTTGCTTCTTCAATATCAACAAGGCCTTCCGGTATCTTCCACCCTTCCGCCTTCAATATTTGGTTTACAACCGCATCTGTTGCGATATTCCATAAAAACGGATCTCTATCTCCCAATCTCATCACATGATTAAATGCAATATGCATCACTTCATGAGTCAAAACAAAACAACGTGTTTCCAAGGGAATTGAGTTAAAAAAATGGGGCGAGTAATAAACATTTTGTCCATCCGTACGCATTGTCGGACAGCTATAACTTTTAACAAATTTCATACTTGCCATGTGAACACCCAACAAAGGGAACTTTGCCAAAATAAGGTCTTTCACATGTTGAAATTCAAGATTTTGTTTCATCTTTTTTTACCCCAAACAAAACTTTAAAAGTCTTGGACTAATTGTCTTATTTCCTTTAACAAGCAACACAATTTGAATATTATCTTGCAATTTTTTTCCACCTAATCTTCTGTCTTTTAAAAGCGGAATAAACTTATCCTGATCGTCAATTGCCAACGCTTCCACTCCTTTAATCAACAAAAATATTTTTTCGGTTCCATATAAAGAAAGCTCTTCCAAAATTGAAGAGGAATAAAGTTTTTTTTCCTCAATATCGGCCTCAAGAACTCTTTTATTTATAAAGTCATCCTCTGTTAAAGCCTGAATAACAACCGGCATCAACAAATTATTTTTTAAAATATGGCTTTCCTTGATGCGTTGTATTTGACTCATTAACGCCCCCTTGATCTTGAAGCTGACTTTATTGCGGCTTGAAGTTGCAACGCTCTTTCAGCATCACCGGCCACCCAAGCGGCATCAAAAATATTCAAATTTTCGCGTCCTAACCTTTGAACAAAGGCTCTGACAACCGGCAATTCGCTTGGATAAACATGTCTTAAACTTAAAGTTAAAGCCAATTTTGCATCAGCCGAACTGGGAATATCCGTTGCTGAATATGAATTTTCCAAAATATCATCAATTGTTAACGGCGGATTTTTAGCAAATCCCATAAAAGAAGTCGCATTTTCAGGTCCCATTTTAGCGACAAGCAATTCTTTTTGGATTAACCCATTGTTATTATAGATAATATCGGAAACTTGCTTCCAACCACGCGGATCCAATGCCCATTTCGGAGCGTTTTCTTCATCATAGGCCGAATAAAAACATTTATGCCCATAAGTGGCAACAAAACTCGCCACTAAAGGATGAATATTTAATCGGTCTTCTTCCGGATAATTTTTATCCAACTGACTTCCCCATGAAAGCCATTCTTGCACATCCGCTTTTAAATAAATATGTCCGCACATACGTCTAAATAACGGTTCCGGCATATTATAAGCCGCCCCGGATTCATCCTTTGAGTTTCCGGCTAAAACGACAACAACATTATCCGGCAATTTCCCTTTTGAGGGCGAAATGGATCGTTTCAACGTGATATGAAAAATCAAACTTTGAGTTGTCGGACGGGCATTTGTCACCTCATCAATAAACAAAACATGTTGTTTATTCGGTTCTTTTAAACATTTTTTTGTTAATTCAACATACCAATCCGGCGCCACCCATTCACCTTGAAGCATATCGGCTTCTTCGGTAGCAGCCTTTTCAACACCATCCGGATATCTGACTTTACCAACAATATCTTCCGGCAAAACACCATTCCAAAGCGGAACCGCCGTTAAATCCGGATCAATTTGTTCTACCCTTGCCGTTTTACCGACACCGGAAGGCCCATGCAACATAAAGCTCATATTGTTTTGCACGTAAAAGTTAATCTGTTCAGTTACAGTCATCGGAATGTCCACAACTTTAATACCATAACGATCTTGTCTGGACATTTTTTTTCTGACCGGTTGAGGCTCTATAACCATTTCTTCTTCATTTGTAACAGTTAAAGCTTGTTTTATCTCAGTTTCCTCTTCAGGCTCATCCAAAACAGTTGTATTTTTAATATTTTGAAGAACAGTTGAACTTAAACTCCTATCCATCTCTTGTTTAAAATAATTATTCAGATATCTGAAAATATCCGTATCTTCAAATCGATGACAAGAAGAAAGATCTTGCGCATCAAAAGTAACACCACCGATTAATTGCCTTGAAGCAATAAAATTACCGCTCTCTTTTGACTTTTCCCAAACAATCGGGTCAACCTTAATCCAATAATTTTCCAATGGTGAAATAACCCAGTCATTTTCCGTTTTCAATGCGGAAGGAACATTTTTAGGCGCCGTGATGCGAATATAGCTTTCGCCGTCATATTCATATTCCGGGCATATCATCCCTTGAAATCCGCCCTTCGCATCCGGATCTTCAAATGTGTATATCCGCCCCGTTTCATTTAACTGACCGGACTCATAGGCATCTTCCAATACGGTAATCACCATAATATCGCCAACAATTGTTTGCGGATAAACACCATATTCAAATTCGTCCCCATTTGAATCAAGGCCCAAACGTTCAGCATCTTCTTTTTTCATCATCGGAACAACCGAAGCTTTACTTCTTGGTTTTTGTTGTTGAAAACTGTCTGTTGAAGTCATTACATAAGCTTCCTGCTTCGAAGCAGTGTGCGGATTCACCCAAAAATCCCCCTCTTTTGAGCTCATGCTTAAAATCGTTGCCAAATCCGTTTTTTCAGGCAAATCTCCTGAAAAAATATCTCCTGCTGAAGGTATTAAAATATCCATTTTCTCTCCTCTTTAATCAAATCGCATTCTTTTTTTTGCATTCATAATATCTTTTTGTAATTGAGTGATATGTTTCGTTATCTTTTGAAAAGAAACGGCCTCTTTTTCCCCTTTTGCCAATTGATCAACAATCACAAATAAGTCCAATAACCGTTCATTATCCTTAATCGCTTGATATCGAACAAATTTTGACTTTAACTCCATGCTTTTAAATGAAAATGCTGTTTTGTTATGTTTATCAACAACATTTAAATCAACATTATTTTCCAAGCCCTTTTGAATGCAAGAAACAATCAATTTCTGATAACTTTCGGATACATCAATTTTTTTCGATTTAAAAGTATCATAAATGCCACATAAAGCATAAAAAGGAACTTTTCCCTCAACCAAAGAAGAAAAATCCATCCCCTCTTTTAAGAAAACATCCGTAACAATATCCAAATTCAAACATTCAATTTCTTTATCTTCACTTTGAAGGTTATTTATATGCGCCTCACAAACATTGATAAATGATTTTGCCAAATCGTCTTTTGAATAATGACCCTTATTAATGATAACACTCAAACAATCCGGATCATACCATTTGGCATATTTTAAATAATCATCTAAAAGCGTTTGGCTCTCTCCTTCTTGATTTAAATCATATAAATTCAAATCACGATCAGCCATTTCGCTTAAAACCCGATCAAATCCATTCTCTGCAAAACGCCGAATAAGTGAAGCTTTTTCGCCATTCAAATTTTTAAATGAAAGCATATTTCGTTTTATATACGATAAAACAGCCCCCTCTGAGGACCAACATAATTCGCTCATTTGGTCTAAATGCTTTTGTGATATATCATTTTCAATCATTTGTTTTCCTCTTAATGAGGCAGTATTTTACCATATTTTTGCTTATCTGTCAATATTTTTTTATAATATTTTCCGAGACACAAAATATAGCTTGCACCCATATTTATTTTGTGTTATATTAGATTTGTCAAAAACACGAAAGGAGGGCATTATGCATTACATGAGTGTGAAACAAAGGTATTTTAACCTTTTAAAAGACGGCAAAAAAACCATTGAATTAAGGCTTTTTGATGAAAAACGGCAAAAAATCAAAATGGGCGATTATATTTTGTTTTCAAACGCCGATAATTTGCAAGACTCTTTTCAAGGAAAAGTCATTAATCTTCACTGGGATAAAAATTTTGATGCCTTATGCAAAAAAATCAATCCGAAACAGGCCGGTTTTCAAACAAAAAAAGAGCTTTTAGGCGCTTTAAATGAATTTTATTCTGATGAAGACCAAGAAAAATTCGGTGTGGTGGGTATCGAGGTCAACACCAAAATAAACGATTGACTTTTATTTTTAAAAGCAACATAGTAAAAAAAAGCTTCTTAAAAAAAGGAGGTTGATATGTCTTTTTCATTTTTAAAGAAAACAAATTTTAAAGAGATTGAAGCCATCAGCGAAACCAAAGCCATTGAGCGCGCAGCCAAAGAACTTGGCATAAAAATCACATATAAAGAGTCTAAACAAAATCATATTTTGCCCAACGAATATTTTAAGGTTGTTATTGTTGATTTAAAAAATGTTCCTGATGAAAAAAGAATCAAATTCGAGGAATTGCAAGAAGAATATCAACACCAAGAATACCAAAATCTTTTAAAAGGACTTGCAAAAAGACTCTTAATTTATACCGGTATGCTAACTGCCGGCGTTGCCACCCTTGCCTTAATAACCTGCGAAAACGAAAAAGAGCAACCGACGCCGAAACTTATTCAAAAAGCAAAACCCCTTTCAAAGGGATATAATTACCCCTACTCTCATGCAAGGGAAAAATAAATTTTTTCTTTAAACAAAAGAACTTATCCTTTTTTTTATTAAAAATCTCTTTTTTCATACCACGAAAGAAAGATTTATTTTCCATAACAAAAAAAAGCGCTTTTTTTAAGCGCCTTTTTCATATTCACTTCTTAATTTTGAAAAAACATTAATATCGGCAAATTGCTTATGCGCCAAACAAAAATGTCCTTGACGCTCCACCCCTTCAAACACATATCCCAATCTTTCAGCAACATGTCTTGAAGCTGCATTTGAAACTTCATTACGAATTACAAGGCGGTTATACCCCAAATCAAAAGCAAATTTTTCAACCAATTGAACCGCTTCTTGCATATATCCTTTTTTGCAAGCTTTTTTAACAAGCCAATAGCCGATTTCAGCCTTTTTATCACAAGAAGGAGATAATTTAATCAATCCGATTCCGCCAACAATTTCGCCCGTTTCTTTTTCATAAATACCAAACTCAAAATGGGATTTATTTTTCCAATCTTCTTCGCATATTTTTAAAAAAGCAAATTCATCCTCTACACGTCCCGAAACAAGAGGCACTGCCCAATTCATCCATCTGAGCAAATGCTCTTTATTTTCAATTGTTAAATCATATAATTTTTGAGCAAGTTCAAATGTGGCATGATATTTTTTTAAAACCACCTTTGTTCCCTCTAATTGTTCTTGTATATCCATTTTATCCTCCATAAAAACAAGCTCATTTTATCATATATTTTTCTTAAAATCAATTAATTATTCATTTTGTTGACTTTTTCTGACAAATATGGTAAAATGCAAAAATTATTTTTTTTAAGGACATTAAATGACAAAAAAATATATAGTTATAAACGACCCTATTGTTGATATCATCGCCATCTCTCGCGCAAAAAAAAGAGCGGCGCAAAAACTCAACATCCCGTTTTCAATCGGTGATGAAATTTATGCCTCCGATCTTTTGAATCAAAAAGAATTTCATACGCATGTCGATTTAACAAATGAAAATGGATATAAAAAACAAAAATACTATCGGTTAATGAAAAAATATTCGCATGAAGAGTTTGAAAAAATCGCCAAACCTCATAAAAAGACACTTTTTGTTATTTTTTGTTTGCTTGTTGCAAGCGCGGCGGGATTATTTACTTATTGTTCAAATATAAAAAAATCATCCTTAAAAGATACGCCAAAAACCATTCAAAAAGCGTTACCGAACAAACCCTTAAGCGCAGGGCAAAATATTCGTTCTTAACCCTTTTATCCGCATAAAAAATTTATTTTTCAGTTCCCGTCTCTTTCCTTGACAGGGGGTATTTTATCTTGTATGATGCAACTCTATCTATAATTAAAGTTGCATATATCGGAAGAAAAAATGAAAAGAAAAATTAAAGTCTTATTTGATGTTGAACAATTGGCGTTGGATGGGCTAAAAGGAACGGGACTTGTGCGCGTTTGCGATGAACTTTTAACCCGTTTAATCAAAAGTGAAAAAATTGATATTTATCCGATTTTAACCTCCCCTCGCGGTGATTTTTTGGCCTATTTAAAAGCCAAGGGATTGGATAAAAAATTAAAAGATAAAATCGTTTATTTGCCTCATTTAAAAAACACAACAAAAGATGTGACCGTTTCAAACAAGATTGAATCTTTTATTTCGAGGCTTTTCTTTAAAAGAAAATATAAAAAAATCTTATCAAACTATGACTCTTATTTTTCTCCGTTCAGCCCTATTTCTCCGTTTGTTTATCAAACAAATCTGAAAACATATCTTATCATTCATGATATTATTCCGATTAAGTTTTCGGACGGGTGCTCAAAAAAATTCATCAAACGATTTACAAATTGGATGAAAAAAGCAAATGCAACTGAATATTTTTTCGTTTCGAATTTTACAAAAAATGACTTTTTAAGCTTCAGACCGGAAGAAAAAACAAAACCGCTTCACATCATGCATTTAGGCGCTAATCAATCTTTTTCACCCGTCAAGGATAAAAAAATATTAAAGGCGGTCAAAGAAAAATATCATATCCAAACGGATAAATATTTTTTGGCGCTCTCTGAATTTTCCGAACGTAAAAATTTTGTTCATTTACTGAAAAGTTTTATCGCATTTTTAGAAAAAACAAAAAAAGAAGATATTTCTTTGGTTTTAGTCGGGCGAAGAAGAAAGGGATTTGAAAATATTTTATCAAATGTGCCAAACAGCCTAAAATATCAAGATAAAATAATCCAAACCGGATTTGCCGATCATGAAGATTTACCACCACTTTACAGTGGGGCAACAAGCTTTGTTTATCCCAGTCTTTATGAAGGATTCGGACTTCCTGTTTTAGAAGCCATGCAATCCGGAACTCCCGTCATTGTTTCAGACAACTCTTCATTACCAGAAGTGGGGGCAGATGCCGTTATGTATATCACCGGATTGGATGAAGGCGAAACGACAAATGCGCTTGAAAAAATATATACCGATAAAGCATTACAAAAAACGCTCTCCAAAAAAGGCATTCAACGCGCCAAAAATTTCAACTGGGATACCGCTTCTCAGTTGGTTGAAAGCGTTTTAACAAAGGAGTAAATCATGCCGAAAATTTCTGTTATTGTTCCGGTTTATAATGTTGAAAAATATTTATGCGAATGTTTAGATAGTTTAATTAACCAAACATTTTCTGATTGGGAAGGCATTTTAATTAATGACGGGTCAACAGATTCAAGCGGAAAAATTTTGGATGAATATGCCAAAAAAGACAGCCGTTTTTCGGTCATCCATAAGCAAAACTCCGGTTATGGTAAATCAATGAATCTTGGACTTGAAAAGGCAACCGGTGAGTATATCAGCATTGTTGAACCGGATGATTTTATTGATAAAAATATGTTTGAAGACTTGTTTCAAACAGCTAAACAAGAAAAAGCTGACGTTGTGAAATCAAATTATTATACGTATATCACAAAAACAAATAAAAATACAGCAAAACTCGGCATTAACGAAAACTTGTCACTCAGAAATCCGACTCAAGCCGATATTTTAAGCGCTTTAAAACTTGGCCCCACCATTTGGACCGGTTTATATCGCGCTCAGTTTTTAAAAGAGCATCATATCAAATTTCATGAAACCCCCGGAGCAAGTTTTCAAGATTTAGGGTTTAATTTCAAAGTGTTAATCAGGGCAAAAAAAATAAGCCTTGTCAAAAAAGCATATTATCATTATCGGACGGACAACGCCGGCTCTTCGATTAGGAATCCAAACAAAATCTTTTGTGTTTGCGATGAATTTAAAGAAGTTACGCGCTATATGAAAGAGCAAAACTGTTATGAAGAATTAAAAACCATTTTGCCGGTTGCTACCTATTCAAATTATATGTGGAATTATAAGCGCTTGCCCCTCAAAGGGAAACTTCTTTTTTTAAAAACGTTTGCAGATGATTTTTCATCCTTTCAAAAATCCGGTCTTTTGACCCCTCAAATACTCGGTAACCGTAAATATAAGCGCATTTTAAAAATCATTAAAAATCCAACGCTTTTTAATATTATTTACACCATTGAACATCTTCCGCATGATTTTATTTTGCATATATCAAGAATAAAGGGACTTTTCAAATGAAAAATTTAATTGTGGGAGCCGGATTTTCCGGCGCAGTTTTAGCGCGCAAAATTGCCGAAGAACTGAACCAAAAAGTTATTGTAATTGATTCTAAAAACCATATCGGTGGCAATTCTTATGATTACCGCGATGAAAATGGCATTATGATTCATAAATACGGGTCGCATATTTTTCATACCTCGCTTGAAAACGTGTGGCAATTTGTAACAAGATTTAGCAAGTTTAACACCTATATGCATAAAGTTGTCGCCCTTATTGACGGCATTGAAACAAACATTCCGTTTAATTTTAAAACGCTTTATGACGTATTTCCTCAAACGCTTGCCAAACGATTGGAAGAAAAGCTTTTAGCCAAGTTTGAATACAATAAAAAAGTGCCGATTTTGGAATTTCAAAAACAAGAAGATGAAGATTTAAAATTTCTTGCCAATTATGTGTATGAAAAAGTTTTTTTGCATTACACAACAAAACAATGGGGCGTGAACCCAAACGAAGTTGACGGCGCGGTAACGGCAAGAGTGCCGGTTTACTTAAGCCAAGATCCAAGATATTTTCAAGATAAATATCAAGGCATTCCTTTAGAGGGATACACAAAACTCATCGAAAACATTTTAAATCATCCGAATATCGAAGTTCGATTGAACACAAAGTTTCAAGATATCACCGAGTCTTATGAAAGATTATTTTACACCGGCCCGATTGATGAATTTTTTGATTTTGAATATGGCGAACTGCCCTATCGCAGCGTTCACTTTAAATTTGAAGAATATGACAAGGAATATTATCAATCAAATGCTTGCGTCAATTATCCATGCAATTATGATTTTACCCGTATTCATGAATATAAATATTATTTGGACGATAAATCTCCAAGAACCGTTATTGCCAAAGAATATTCCGAGTTTTTTGAACGGGGCAAAAATGAAAGATATTATCCGATTCCAAACGAAGAAAGCGCAAGACTTTATAAAAAATATCTTGAAAAGGCCAAAACGCTTCAAAACGTTTATTTCTTAGGGCGCCTCGGCGATTATAAATATTACGATATGGATAAAGCCATCGCCAGAGCCCTGGAATTATTTGAAGAAATCAAAGGAGAATAATGGATGACACCTTCTATCAAAATTTTGATAGTTACCCATAAACCCTCTATTTTTCCAAAACACGAGGTATTTGTTCCCATTCATGCCGGCAGATCAATTGCATTAAAAAATTCAAAAGACGGGAAATTGGGAAAAAAATCCTTAAAATGGTTGATTAAAAACACAATTGGCGATAATTCAGGCGACAACATCTCTGAAAAAAACAGGTTTTATTCTGAACTTTCCGCAGTTTATTGGGCATGGAAAAATTACGATAAATTAGGCAATCCGGATTATATCGGCTTGATGCATTATCGAAGATATTTTATGTTTAATTTTGAGGAAAATCAAAAAAAACAATGGGATTTAAGAGGAAAAGCTTATGCAAATAAATATATAAACTCACTTGAAACTCATTTAAAAGAAAACACACAACAGATTGATAACATAGTTGAAATTTTAAAAAAATATGACGGGATTATCACTCATCAATCTGATTTATCACTTTTAGGGATTCAATCTGTTTATGAAGATTACAAAAAGAATATCTCCGGCGTTCAAATTAAAGATTTTGACTTATTGATTAATCATATCGAATCGAATTATCCGCAATATAAAGAGTACGCACAAAATTTAAGGAAAAAGCATCATAAACACATGTATCAAATGTTTATTTTGCCGAAAGAAGAATTTTTTAACTATGCAAAATTTCTTTTTGAAATACTTTTTGAACTTGAAAAGAAAATTGATTTAGACACCTATACTCAAAACGGGAAAAGAACCCTCGGATATTTAGGTGAAAATATTTATGACATTTACTTTTCTTATCAAAAAGATGTCTTAAATAAAAAATATCAAGAATTACCCGTTTATTTTTTCAAAAGCGAAGATAAAAAAAACACTCACTTTTTAAATTTATTGTTTCATAAAATATCATACAAACTATCTTTTGGAAGACAAAGAAAAAATAAAAAAGAATATTATCATTCATTAAAGAATTTAAAACGAGAAAAAAAATTGGAGCAAAAAAATGGATTTAAATAAAATTGCAATAGTTCAACTCTGTTACGCCGATTTTGAATCATTAGAAATCAGTTTAGCAGCAACAACAAAATTTATGCCTGAAAATATGAAACTTTTTTTACTCCAAAACGGGCGTGGGAGCTATGATTGTGAGCGCACATATCAAGTTGCCAAAAGATATGCTGATTTATTTCCGAAAAATATTGTTGTTGTCGATTGGATTGAACCACAACGCCCTTACACAGCAATAAAAACTCTTCTGAATTCCAAAGAAATGGCTGAGTATGACTATATTATAAAAATTGATGATGATGTTTTCCCGATAACAAAAACATGGGTGCAAGATTTGATTCAAACATACAAAACAGCTTTTAAAAAATACGGAGAAAATTTAGGATATGTTACAAGTCTTGTAAATAATAACCCATGGGGATTTATTGAAACATTAGAAGTTATGAATCTTAAAAAAGAATACTTTGAAAAAATTGCCCGTGATCATATTGTTGATAAAAACACTCTTGTTTCAAAAGATGAAATTCGTTCAGGTGTATGTGGAACAATATGGAGAAATCCTTTTGTTTCCAGATGGTTGCACGAAAACACAACTCTTCAGCCAGATTTATTGATTCAAAACACAAAAGATAAAGAAGATAAAGCCGTAAATCATAAAGAAAGATATTCAATTAACTGTATGTTATTTAAAAAAGATTTTTGGAATAAAATCGCCCTCACCCAAAAAGATGATGAACATGATTGTTTTCAATATTGTTTGAAGAATGATAAAAAAATTATTGCCTCAATCAAAACGCCCATGATTCATCTTTTCTTTTTCATTCAACGAAATGAAAATAAAGATTTAATTCCTATTATACGTTCATATTATGAAAAATGGCTTGCTTTACCGTTCCCAATTTCGTTATGTCCGATTAAAGAATATGAAAACGAAAATCGATTGCGATTTTTGGAAAACAAGCTGTTCTCTCAAAATAAAAAACGAGCTATTTTCAAACGAATTTTTAAAAAGAAATAAAGACTTTTGGCATTGGTAAATTTAATTTATAAATACCATCTATTGATATTGACAGGTTGATTTTCTTCCTGTATGATGAAATTTAAACTATAGTTAAATTTGCACTACTACAAGAGAATAAAAATGAATAATCCTAAAATATCAATTGTTTTACCAACTTACAATGGGGAAAAATATCTTTCATCTTCTATACAAAGTATTTTGAAACAAACATTTCAAGATTGGGAATTAATTGTTGTTAATGATTGTTCTACGGATCAAACCCCAGATATCATTAAAAAATATATTGAAAAAGATAATCGCATTAAAGTTATTAACAATGAAAGCAATCAAAAATTACCAAAATCTCTAAATATCGGATTTTCTCAGGCAACTGGAAAATACTTAACATGGACATCTGATGACAATGAATATTACCCAGATGCATTAAACAAGATGTATCATTTTTTAGAGAATAATACCGATATTGGAATGGTGTATGCAAATTGTTTAGTCGTTTCCAAAGATAAAAAAGATAAATATTGGGGATACTTGGACGCAACCCCCGAAAATCTGTTAAAAACAAATGTATGTGGGGCTTGTTTTTTATATAAAAAAGTCTTAGCCGATCGTATCGGTGAATACAACGAGCCTTTATTTTTGGCTGAAGATCACGATTATTGGTTAAGAATGAGATTGCAATGTAAAATTGAAAGAATCCCCGAAGTACTTTATTTATACAGGAAACATGATAAAAATTTATCAGCAACTTATAAAAAAGAGGCATTTTTTAGAGATATTGAACTAATTTCTTCCTATAAAGATATATATGCAAAAACCTTTCCCACATTGGATTTAAAAATACAACAGTATATTACTTTTAAGGAACAATTAAAAAGTAAAAAAGATGTTTCTTTTGATCAGTTGTTTAAATACTTTTCAAAAAAAGAACTGTACAAGGAAATAAAGTCATTCTTAATTATTGATCCATCCGAATTTTATTTAAAATTAATAAGAAAATTAGGTGGTTTTTATTGGTTTAAATCATATTTATTGTATTTTAAAATAAAAGGAAAGTTATGAAAACTATTTTATTTATTTTGGGAACAAGACCAGAAGCCATTAAATTGGCTCCAGTTATATTGGAATTAAAAAAAGATCCCACATATCGTGTATTCGTTTGCAACACGGAACAACAAAAAGAACTATCTAACCAAACATTGGGTTTTTTTGGTATTACATCCGATTTTAACTTAAATGTTATGCGTCCAAACCAAACATTAGCGGGAGTTCAATCTCGTATCTTAGATGCTTTATCTGAAATTTACAAAGGACACAAAATTGATGCCACAATTGTACAAGGTGATACAATGACTGTATTTTGTGGAGCTTTAGTTTCATTTTATCATCGTGTTCCTGTTTGCCATATAGAGGCTGGATTGCGTAGTTACAACCTTTTTGAACCTTTTCCAGAAGAAGCTATGCGCCAAATGACGGCTCGTATAACGGATTTGCATTTCACCCCAACTCAAGACGCTCAAAAGGCATTATTGAATGAAAATATTCCAGCCGATAAAGTATTTTTAACAGGAAATACGGTCATTGATGCTTTATACTGTTTATCGGAAAATGTCATTAAAAATGCTCAACAATTTTTAACAGACAAAGGCATTGTCTTAAATGATAAATTGGTATTGGTAACAGCTCATAGACGTGAAAACCATGGGGAACGATTAGATACAATTTTATCTGCTATTTCAAAATTAGCACAAAATTTTTCGGATCATCAATTTGTATTACCGGTTCACCCCAATCCAAATGTGCATAACAAAGTTTATGAGGTATTAGGAAATATTCCAAATATTATTTTAACAGATCCGTTAGATTATCCTGTTTTGGTTTGTTTGATGAGACACGCTAAGTTAGTTTTAACAGATAGTGGTGGTATTCAAGAAGAAGCACCGACATTCGGTTCGCCTGTGTTGGTTATGCGTTATGAAACAGAACGAAAAGAAGGTATTGAAGCCGGCTTTGCAAAATTAGTTGGTGCCGATTTTGATAAAATTATATCAGAGGTATCTGGTATTTTGACACAATCTAAATCAAAAACACGTTTAGATGGCAGCAAAAACCCGTATGGTGATGGTAAAGCATCCGAACGCATCAAAGCATTATTAAAACAGCATTTATAAGGGGATGGAATAATGAAAGTAAAAGAATTAAAATATCGGTTATTGGCGCATATAACTTCTGGTAAAAAAAGAGAACGCTATAAGAAAAAATGGAAAGAGCTGCGTTTCTTACGTAGAAAAAAACTCTACAATCGGTTACACTCCATATTTGGACAAGCACAATCATGCGTTCTCAATAATGACTTAACGGATTTAATTGTTGCTTTGAAAACCCATAAATATAAAGGTATTTATGTGATGGGTTCTTGCGATATGGGATGGTTTGAAGTTTTTAAACAACGTCACCATCATATTGCTGATTATTTAATGACACAAGGATTTTTGATTGTTTGTGGAATGAATCCTGTTTATGATTTAGACAAAACAGATACCATTTCGTTTAAATCAAAAAATTTGATGTTGGCTAATTTTTATGACAGAACAATTTGGAAAAAAACGATTGATACTATTGCAAAATATTTTGACGGCACCAAATGTTATCACTTAATCGGAACAGAGCCAGCCACAACCATAGATGACATTAAATATGTTCAATCATTGAATTTTAAAATGGTTTACGAATATTTCGATGAAATCAGTAAAGAGATTTTTCCGGGATTATCTGAAACATCTATTCAAAGGCACGACTTTTTGCTAAAAGATGAGCAAACATTAGTTGTTTGTACTTCGGATAATTTATTCAAAAAAGCACAAAAATATAGAACTAAAAATATTATAAAATCATTAAATGGTGTTTGTTTGGAAGATTGGGAAAATCCACAAACAATGATCCCAAAAGAAATGGATGAAGTAATCACAACTAAACATAAAATTATCGGTTTTTATGGCAGTTTTGCTCCTTGGATTGATTTTGATATTATTAAAAATTTGGCATTGGCTCGTCCCGATTATGAAATTGTAATGATCGGATATGATTATGAATGGGGAAAAGGTTCATTTGCCAAAAGTAAAATTTCGGAATTAAAAAATGTCCATATTATTCCCAGCCAACCGTATAATAAATTAAAATACTTTGCTCAATTTTTTGATGTGGCTATGTTACCATTTAAATTAACTGAAGTAACAAAATCGGTTTCTCCGGTTAAATTGTTTGAGTATATGGCTCAAGGTATCCCTGTTGTTTCTACGGATATGCAAGAATGTCGCAAATATGATGTGATTTATATCGGAAAAGATTCTGATGAATTTATCAAAAATGTTGATACATGTATGTCTTTAAGAAATGATGAAAATTATGTCAATCGTTTGAAGAAAATGGCATCTGAAAATACGTGGTCAGCTCGTGGTCAACAAGTTTTAAATGCCATTCATAATATGGAACAGACTGAGACAGATAAAAATCCAATCTTATCAATTGCCATTCCATGTTATAATATGGAAAAATATATAGTCAATCAGTGTTTATCAAATCTTTATATTGATTCTTTGGCAAACGATGTAGAATTGATAGTTGTTGATGATGGTTCTTCGGATAGAAGTATAGCCTTGGTTGAAATGTATAATTCATTGTTATCCCACCCAGTAAAATTGATTAAAAAAGAAAATGGGGGGCATGGTTCTTGCATAAATGCCGGCATTAAAAACGCAACCGGAAAATATTTTAAATTAGTGGATGCTGATGATTTTTGTGATCCGATTGCTCTACTGCAGCATGTACAATATTTAAAAAATTGTAATTCAGATGTTGTCATGACAAACTATAATCACTTTTTTGAAGGCGGAGCAACAAGCCCTGTATCCTTCTTAGACAGAATGCAAGAAAAAGATTATACTTTAGATGAGTTTATATCTGCAATTATGGTTGATACTAATTTCACATCTTATGCGCACATGCATGCAGTAACCATAAAAACGGATTGTTTAAAAGATGTTACAATCACAGAGCATTCGTTTTATGTTGATAATGAATATATTACTTATCCGTTAAAGAATGTGAAAACGGTTTCATTCCAAAATATCTTTTTGTATCAGTATTTTTTAGGTAGACCCGGTCAATCCGTTAATCCTGAAGTTGCAAAGAAAAGAGCTTATCAAAATCTGAATATTATCCATAATATTCAATCATTTTTGGAAGGAGTTTCTAATCCATGCCTGAATAAGTATATCTTAAATATTTTGTACCACGCTAGTATCTTTTATGTTGAAAAATCAGATAATAAAACAGAAAAAGAAAATTTATTAGAATGGTGGAAAGTGAAAGACAAAGAATACTTTAACAAATTAGAGAAATTAAATAAAAAAAACAATTGCTAATTATATTGTCATACACAAAATAAATGATCACACATACAATCTTCAAAAAACTAGGTAATAATCAATGCATAAAATAGCGCTCCAAATTGTATCTGCCTTTATTCCAAACAAAGAAAAACGAAAAGCATTTAGAAAAAAACATAAAGCAGTAGATACAAACAAACTTCTAAATATTTTATTAGAAACAAAAGATAATTTAGCCTACTTAAAAACTGATTTATCAAATTCTCTATCAAATATTACATTGGATTTAAATAAGCTTCAAAACGAAATTAATTTATTAAAAGAAGATAAATTAAATCCAAATTCTATTTATTATATCCATCCGCAACCATCTTTAGGAAGCAATTTTTCATCACACAAGAGAGAAAAAAAACAAATACTCATTTTAGGTTATTATGGGGATTATAATTGTGGTGATGAAATTATGCTTAAAAGGATAATTGAACAAACATATAAACAAGAAAACGAAATTTCTGTTATGTTTGTTCCTTCTGCAAGATATAATTTTGATCAATTTGAAAACAACATACATATATATTACCCCCCTCAAACATTCTCAGACTTAGATAAAATCGCATCATTTTATGATGAATTGATTATTGGCGGTGGTGCCCATGTTGATGATAATACAATAGAAAACTTATCTCATATTCCTTTTATCGGAATTTTGTTGTCAAAAAAAATGCTTTCTCAACAAAAAAACGTTCGCTGGATTGGTGTTTCAACTAATAACGAATTAAAAAACAAAGAATATATACCAGATTTAAAATATATTATAGAAAATTGTTCTGAATTTAGCGTTAGAGATACATATTCTAGAACAATATTAACAAATCTAAATATTACCCCAAATAAAATTGCTTTAACCAAAGATTTGGCTCTAACCATATCTGAAAGAAAAACCATTGCTGTTACACTTATAAATTATCTTGACAATAACAAAAAGCTTATTCAATTTATTAATGAAATTATTCAATTTTGTGAATCTAATCCCAATCAATACCAAATTTGTTTTCTTCCATTTTTTAATTCCAACCATCATGATGAAAAAATGTTTAAAGAAATCATCTCTCATATTGATTTTAAAGGTGTAAATTACTTTATTGCCCCAGAATATTATTCACCAGAAGCTATGCTCATTTTAATTCAAGGTTGTGATCTTTTTGTCAACATGAGATATCATGCTTCTTTATTATCTATGAATTATAATAAACCAACTATTTCAATATGCTATGATATTCACCCACACTATTGGAATAAAATTCATTATATTCATGAACAATTCAACAATAAAAACATTATTTCATACAAAAACTATCAAAATGGTGAATTATTCAATCACTTAAAAAAATTATAATTATAGTTTCATTTTAGTAATAACCTTTTAAAACAAATTAAAAATTACTTAAAATAACTTAAACACTAAAAAATCCCTCTGACTTTGAGGGATTTTTCTTATTTAAACTCACCTTATTTGCCAACACATTGTGGACATGGATCATTTGGATCCGGACATGGGCAAACAACTTTTGGTTCCGGCAAGGGTTGTTCTTCTTGATATGTTTCCCACCATGTTTTTTCCGGCAATGGTTCGGGCATTGGAACAACCTCAACCGGCTTTTCCGTTACTGTTTCCGTTGTTGTTACAACAACTTTTTTCGGTTCTTCAACCATTGGAGGGCAAGGTTGATCTCCACAAGAAACCGGTGGCATTTGCATTTCATAAATTTCACCTTGTGTTTGATAAACACAGGGGCTACCCGTAATTCCTTCACAAACTTGACCTTGAGAATCCACTTGGATTACTTGCGGTTGAACGGCTTGAACCGGGACCATTTCATTTTGAACGGTTGTTTTTGTTTCAACAACTTGAGCTGAAACTTGCGGTGTTGCCATTGTGCCGTTTGAAACAACTGCAACAGGAAGACCGTCTGCCGTTGTTGTCACCGAATAAGTTCTTGGTTTATTGCGTTTATATGTTGCAAGCAAGCAATCTCTATAAGCTGATTGTGTATCCGCAAACTGACAGCCCATGCTGATACGGGCTTCTTCGCGGTTTAAATTGCGCTTTTCCTGAGCCTCATAGATATCCGGATTATAGCTGGAACAAGCGGATAATAAAGCCAATGTTGAAACCAAAAAACTTAATTTTTTCATAGAGTCCTCCTAAAAATCAACCGGTTATTTATTTTTTTTATACTATCTTAAAAATAAAATTGCAAGACCTAACTTTATTTTTTTTTAGCTTAGTGAAGCAAGGGCGACCAAGCCGGAGCTGATGCGCTGTTCGGCGTAACCAATTGCCGTTCATTATACCCCGTGATATCAATGGTATAAAGCCTTGCATCTCCGCCTGTTCCATCACTTCTGGACGGTGCTTTTCGATAAAACATCAAAACGCGTCCGTTTGGCGCCCAACTTGGCGATTCAACCAAGAAGCCATTTGTTATCAATCGTTCACCGGACCCATCCGGTTTAATCACGCCGATATGAAATTGGCCATGTCTGATTTTTGTAAAAGCAATATAATCTCCGCGTGGCGACCAAACAGGTGTTGCATAGGTGCCTTCGCCAAAACTGATGCGATGCACACCCGAACCATCCGCATTCATAATATAAAGTTGTTGATTGCCTCCCCTATCCGAGTTGAAAACAATTTGTTTTCCATCCGGCGAATAACTTGGCGATGTGTTAATCGAGGGATGATTTGTCAGTTGGGTTTGCTTTTTCGTTGCTAAATCATAGGTGTAAATATCCGAATTTCCACGGCGCGCCAAACTGATGAGCAATTTTTTTCCGTCCGGCGAAAACCTTGGCGCAAAAGTCATTCCTTTAAAATTACCGACAAGCGTTGATTCTCTTGTGTTCACATCCATTAAATAAACTTTTGGATTCCCGTCTTTATATGAAAAATAGGTCACTTCTTTCATATTCGGCGAAAATCTTGGCGTTAAAACAAGGTCTTTTCCGTCTGTCAAATAAGTTAAATTGGCGCCGTCTTGATCCATAATGGCCAAACGTTTAATGCGGTTCATTTGGTTGCCTCGCTCATCAATAAACGCAACTCGTGTGTCAAAATATCCTTTTTCGCCGGTGACCCGTTCATAAACAAAATCAGCCACCATGTGCGCCAATTTGCGCCACTCGCTTGAAGTATGTGTAAACCTTTTGGAATATAAATCCGTTTGCGCAAAAACATCAAAAACTCTGAAAGAAACGCTTGTTTTTCCCATACTCTCTTGCACTTCGCCATAAATCAAAACCTGAGCATTAATAGCTTGCCAATCGTTAAAATTCGGCCGCATATCAACACCTTTCATTTTTTGGATATAAGCCGCCGGATTGATATATCTGAATAAACCGGAACGTTCCAAGTCATTGATGATAACATCAGTAATCTTTGCATCATCATCCCCTGTAAAAACCGGTAATGCGAAAGGAAGCGGATCGGATTGAGCGCCCGTCACATCAATTTTAATTTCGGCAAAACTTGCCGTTGAAACAAGCATCATCAATAAAATCACCACTCTTTTTAACATTTTTTTCATCAATAGACTCCTTTATCAATCGGATTCATTCTTAAATAAATTTCTTTCCATGAGCTATACATTTCGGGGCGTTTGTTCGCCAAAATCCTAAAGGGCGAGTCTTCCTTTAATGCATCACATACATAGATTGCCCTTTTTGCGCTTTCAGCCATTGAGCGAAAGACCGGATCCGCTTTCATGTTCAAAATTTTAACTTCGCGCACTGACCCGTCTTTGTTGATAAATGCTCTGATTTCAACAATCATTTGATCGGCATTTTCAACACCGGCATTCACATTCCAACAAGAGCTTATCTTACTCGCAATTAGGTCTTTTTCTGAAATTGTCAAGTCACTTAAAAGCGAGCCTTCCGTTCCGCCTTTAATGCCTTTATTAACGGTTTGCCCTGAAGCTGAAGGCGTGGGTGCCGACGCTGAATTGGCAGGTTTTCTCACCTTTTCAACAGAGGCTAATAAACTTTGAAGCCCTTGATTTTGTTTTTTTGGAACCGGTTTAGGGGCAACTTTTGGTTTTTCCTTAGGCTTAGGTTTTGGCTTTGGTTTTTCCTTTTTAACCTCTTTTTTGGGTTCTTTTTTTGGCTCTTTTTTCTTCACTTCTTTTTTAGGTTCCGGCTTTTTCTCTTGAACTTTCACCGCCTCTTTTTTGGGTTGTTCAATCGGCTTAACCGGTTCAGGTTTAGGCGCCGGCGCTTCTTTTTTCACAAGAGGCGTTTTATTTTCTTTTTTCGGCTCTGGTTTCTTTTCTTCTTTCTTAACTTCCGGCGCTTTAACTTCCTCTTTTTTCGTTTCTTTTACCAATGGTGGCAAATTTGTTTTTTCATCAATTTTAACTTTCGTTAAATCCACCATTAAAATAGCCGGCGGAGATTTTTCAAACTCGCTGGTATTCCATGAAAAATTAAAACACATAATGGCTAAAATAAACAGATGCAACACAACGGAAAGCCCTAAACATTTTGACTCTCTTTCAATCAGCGTCTGTTCATCATATAACCGGTTCATCTATTTCGGCTCCATAATTTTTGCATCCGTTTTTAAACCAACCTGTGTGTATCCCGCGCTTCTGAGCAACGCCATCACTTCAATAACCGTGCCATAAGAGGCTGCTTTATCGCCACTGATAACCATACCGATAGAGGGATTTTGCGTTACGATTGCTCTTACTTTTCCAACCAAATCTTTAAGCGCAATCGGGTCTTGACCAACATACACAATCCCTTTAGAATCAACACTGATATCCAATGTTTTTTCTTCCCCTTCAATTTGTTTTCCGTCTCCTTTTGGCAAATTAAGCGGAATGCCGGACGTTAACATTGGTGCCGTCAACATAAAAATGGCGAGTAAACAAGTCATCACGTCAATCAAAGGCGTTAAATTAATTTCGGCACGAATGCGCGTGCGCCTGCTCCCTCTTGCCATTATTCGCTCTCCACCTGTTCAATTTGTCTGGATAAAATTGCACTGAGTTCATCAGAAAATGTTTCCATTCGGTGAACAATCCGGTCAATATCATTGGTCAGTTTATTATAAGCAACAACCGCCGGAATGGCTGCAATCAACCCCACCGCCGTTGTAAACAACGCTTCGGCAACCCCTGGGGCAACGGCTGCAATATTTGTGCTTTGTGTTAAACCGATGGCATTAAAACTATCCATAATTCCCCAAACGGTTCCAAATAATCCCAAAAGAGGGGCAACAGAGCCGGTCGAAGCCAAAAAAACCATTTTTGTTTCCAACTTATCTTCTTGTTTATCAATGGAAATTTGCATCATTTTATCAACGCGTTTTTGAATTTTAATCGCAGCTCCTGTTTTTTTCTTTTCGGCTAATGAACGACGAAATTCCTTAATAGCGGCAACAAAAATAATTGCAAGCGGATTTGAAGGATTTTTCACATGATTTGCATAAATGGCTTCCAATGAACCACCGGACCAAAATTGTTCCTCAAATGCTTTCATACCCAAACGAATTCGTTTTAATAAAAAGACTTTATCAAAAATAATCGCCCAACAGCAAATTGAGGCAATGAGAAGGCCTAAAATTAATACCTTCATAAATAAATCTGAATCCATAAACATGGAATACATGGATAAAGATGATCTGGCTGCTATATCATTCATTCGTCATTCTCCTCATTTTCCTGATAATATTTCATAAATAAATTTTTTAAGTTTTCTTTAATGCGAATGGGTCTTAAATCTTTGGGATTAATAACGGCTAATTTAAGCTCAATTAAAACTTTTAATGCGCCTTCAACCAAAAATTTATGTTCCATAACCATACTGGCATTTTTAATTTCTTTGACCTTTGTTTGCACCTCAATCACATCATCTAATCTGGCCGGTGACTTATATTGAATAGAGGCTGAACTTAAAACAAAAGCAACCCCTTCTTCTTCAATCAATCTTTTATTTGAAACACCCATTTCAACCAAAAGTTCGGAACGAGCGCGTTCGGCAAAATCCAAATATTTTGAATGATAAACAATGCCCCCCGCATCCATATCTTGATAATAAACCCTTACTTTATAACTATGTTTCATTTTAAATTCTCCAACAAATCCGGCTGCACCAAATTTTTGGGCGCAACCAGTCCTAAATGTCTGTATCCCGCTTGAGATAACACCCTTCCTCTCGGCGTTCGCATCACAAGACCTAATTGCATTAAATACGGTTCAATAATTTCTTCAATCGTATCTCTTTCTTCGGAAAGTGCCGCACAAAGCGTTTCGGCGCCAACAGGCCCACCACCATATTTAAGTGCAATGCATTTTAAGTATCTTCTATCCATTAAATCAAGACCGGAATTATCAACTTCCAATCTTGTTAATGCCATATCGGCAATTTCTGCCGTCACTTGTTTATTTAAAGCAAAATCGCGCACTCTTCGAAGCAATCTTCCGGCAATACGAGGCGTTCCTCTGGAACGTTTGGCAATTTCCATCGCCCCTTCTTTTGTCATATCTAATTGCATGATTCTTGCCCCTCTTGAAACAATATGCATCAACTCTTCCGGCTCATAAAATTCCAATCTTAGCGGGATTCCAAAACGATCTCTTAACGGCGTTGACAATAAACCGCTTCTTGTCGTTGCCCCCACAAGCGTAAACGGTGGCAAATCAATTCTGACAGAATGAGCGGCCGGTCCCTCGCCGATAATAATATCTAATTGAAAATCTTCCATAGCGGAATAAAGAACCTCTTCCACCGTTGGATTCAACCGATGAATTTCATCAATAAAAAGAACGTCTCGCGGTTCCAAATTCGTTAAAATCGCCGCCAAATCGCCCGCCTTTGAAATCATCGGACCGGAAGTCGGGCGAAACCCGACTCCTAATTCTTTTGAAATAATTTGCGCCAACGTTGTTTTTCCAAGTCCCGGAGGACCAAACAAAAGAGTATGATCCAACGCTTCACCCCGCTCTCTTGCCGAACGGATAAAAACAGCCAAATTTTCGCATAAATTCTTTTGTCCCGTAAAATCCGCCAAATTTTGCGGACGAATGGAACTGTAAAGCTCTTCGTCTGCCGCTAATTTATTCGGTGTAATTAATCTATTCTCAGCCATTTGATTTTCCCATTTCCTTAAGCGTTAAACGAATCACATCAGATAACGAAGCTTCTTTATTATTTTTAAGCGTTTCAGCAGCCTTAATACCGGCTTCGGTTCTGGAATATCCCAAATTAATCAAAGCCGAAATCGCATCTTGCAAAATTCTTGAATCAGGCGAAACACCCACATTTGAGCCCACAGAATTAATTTCCATCATATCGGCCGTCAATAGGCCTGATTTTCCTTTTAATTCGGTTACAATTCTTGTTGCCAATTTAGGACCGATACCGGAAACTCTTGTAAACGCTTTGTTATCACCCGTTGCAACAGCCATTGAAATTTCATTTAATCCCAATGAAGATAAAATCGCCATACCGACTTTAGCCCCCACACCTTGAACCCCTGTCAATGTGTTAAAAATTTCTTGTTCCGAGGCACTTAAAAACCCAAACAAATGAATATGATCTTCCCGCACCTGTGTTTCAATAAACAAGGAAACTTCTTCCTCTTTATTTAAAGAAGACATTGTTTTTGTTGAACAAAATACGCGGTAACCCACGCCGCGCACATTCAAATATATAAACCCGTCACCCATTCCATCTAAATAACCGGTCAACTTTCCAATCATCCATACCTCACTTTAAAGGGATTCCTTTTTCATAAAAAAACTTTAAAAACAAAAAGGATATTTCCCTTTTAATCACTATTTGTTCTTATGTTTCAATCTACTTGAAAAAAAATAAAATTGCAATCACTTATTTTATCTTTACAAGAGAAAATTTTTACTGTATGTTAATATATTATTAACCATTCACATCAGGCGGAGTTTTTATCCATGCTAGAAGATACCATGCGCATTCCACCACAAAACCTCGAGGCTGAACAAGCTCTGCTCGGGGCTATTTTGTCAAACAACCGCGCCATGGAAAAAGTATCTGACTTTTTAAGAGCGGAATGTTTTGCAAATCCCGTTCACGGGCGTATTTTCGAAGCGTGCAAGTTTTATATTGATCAAGGGCGAATTGCCGATCCAATTACATTAAAAGCATATTTTGAACATGACGGCTACTTAAAAGATGTCGGTGGCGCATCGTATTTGATGCAACTGGCAGCTGCCTCTGCCACCATTATTAATGCCGGTGATTACGGCAAGCAAATTTTAGACCGATACATTCGCCGTCAAATGATTGCTCTTGGCAATGATGTTGTGAATGATGCTTTTGCCATTTCACTCAACGAAGAAGCCATTTCTCAAGTTGAAAAAGCTGAAAAAAGGCTTTATGAGATTGCCAACGCCGGTGAACTTTCCGGTGGTCCTCAAATTTTAAACACCGCTTTACAAGCCACTCTTGAGAGCACCCAAAAAGCCATGAACACGCCATCTGGCGTTTCCGGTGTTACAACCGGCCTTATTGAAATGGATAAATTATTAGGTGGCCTTCATGATTCTGACTTGCTTATTCTTGCAGGTCGTCCGGCTATGGGTAAATCAGCTTTAGCTTTAACGATTGCTTATAATGCTGCCGTTAAATTTGAAGAAGACAATAAAAAACCCGGTGCCGAAAAAAAATCCGTTGCCTTTTTCTCGCTTGAAATGTCTGCCGAACAATTAGCCGGCCGTATTTTATCAGCCAAAGCGGAGGTGCCGGGGCATCAAATGCGAACCGGGAAGCTCACCGATCAACAATTTGATGAGCTCGCTGCCGGAGTGGCATTACTCAGTCGCGTGCCTCTTTATTTGGATGAAACACCGGGGATTACGGTTACTGCCATTAAAAACAGAGCAAGACGCATGAAAAGAGATAAGGAAAAAGGTCTTGGACTGATTGTTATTGACTATTTACAGCTCATCAATTCAGCGGGCAGAAGCGAAAACCGCGTGCAAGAACTTTCCGAAATGACCAGACAACTTAAAATCATGGCAAAAGAGTTAAACGTCCCCGTTCTGGTTCTTTCCCAGCTTTCTCGTTTGGTTGAACAACGCGATAATAAACGTCCGCAACTTTCTGACCTTCGTGAATCCGGATCTATTGAACAAGATGCCGATATCGTGATGTTTGTGTTCCGTGAAATTTATTATTTACAAAATGATGTTCCTGTGAAACATTTAAACGAAACACCGGAAAAATTTGCTCTTCGCATGAAAGAATGGGAAGAAAAAAAGATTTTGCTTGCCAATCAAGCCGAAGCCATTATTGCCAAACAACGTCACGGCCCAGTTGGAACGGTTAAACTTTATTTTAACGGCGAATTCGGTAAATTCGGTAATTTAGAAGCTTAAAATCCTTTAGAATATTTTTATCGCTTTAGATACTCGTTAAAAGCATACTGGCTTTTAGCGTAATAGATAAAGATGAGAAAAATTATCACCGTGTAGAAAACCTTTTGTAAGGTAATTTTTATCGCTTTAGATGTGCGTTAAAAAGATACAGGATTTTAGCGCAACAGATAAAGATGAAAAAATTTATTGCAG
>JAFXIF010000055.1 GCA_017533325.1 Alphaproteobacteria bacterium | reverse complement strand
GGGTGCACCTGCAAACTCTATCGAGAAACTAATTATTGATACTAGATCTGTATCAAGAGGTGAGATAGAGCAGATAAAACATGCAATTCGAGAAAACGGACTATATATTAGTTTATTTGATTTAAATGGTAATCAATTAGGCACATTGAATAAACCATCAATGATGCAAGCTTATTTTTATATGTCTCATGAATATTATAAAGAAGCAAAGAATGCTGGTTTGAAAAAAACATTCCATGATCTTGCCGAATATCAAAGACAAGCAGACTCTGCAACAGATCCACAAAAGAAGGCAGAAGCCTCTGCAAAGGTTCAAGAACTTTTAAATGGTCTTAAAAATGATGTTGCTCAATATAATGCTTTATCTCCAGAAGAAAGAACAGCAATTGATTTCATCATTGAAAATTCAAAACCAAAAGATAAAGTTCAAGAATTGCGTCAAGCGATTGCTTCTGGTAATGCAAATGAAATTATCAAGGCATTGGAAACTGCAGATGAAGAAACCTTAAAAACTGTTGCTAAAGAGCCGGCTTTGATGGCTTCTTGCTATAAAATTTTGGGGGCTCATTATAAAGAATCCGCGGATGAAAACACCAAAAAACTTGGTGCTCAATATGCTGAATTGTCAAAATTATTTGAAAAATTGGCAAAAGAAACGGATGCCACCAAAAAAACTGAAGTTGAAGGAAAAATTGCAGAGGCATTAAAAAATTTATCCGGTCAAGAAATGCAAGGATTAATGTCCGCCGGTGAAAAACAAATGATTACTTCATTGTCCTCTACTTATACAGCCCAAGGTAATACCCGTGCCAACGATGGTGATCATGGTAATGGTAATGGCATTGGTGGTGGTGGAACCGGTCACGTCCCCGGCAATACGACAACGACCACGACCACGACAACACCAACTGTTTTAAATCCGGTGCAAGAAGGCGTTGCCCTGGCTCAAGCCAAAGCAGAGGAAGAAAAAACACCATGGTATAAACAAGAATGGCTCTGGTGGGTATTGGGTATCGCATTGGCAGCAACTCTTGGATATTTTTCATTCCGTAAAGGCGGTTGGCTCAATAAAGATGATGATGATAAAGAACCGGTTGTTGTTGATCCGAACACGAATGATAATTCCAATTCGAACAGTAACTCAAATACCGGTAACGAATCTGGCGGAACGCTTGATAATTCCGCTCAAAATATCACATCAGCTGAGTTGAATGATATGATTGCTTCCGGTGGCCGTGTTTCAAGACAATCTTCAGATAGAAGTTAATTTACATCTTGAATCAATCAAACCGCTTGTTTTTTTACAGGCGGTTTTTTTGATGCTTTGTTTGGGTTAATGATCTATTTTTTATTGATTTTCGCGTCTACCCCGTTTAAGAGGGATAATTTGCTTTTTAATATATGACATCACTCTTTTTCCGGATGGTTGTTTGTCGGTAAAAGTTATTTTTGCTGCCGAATAAAAATGATTATCCGTAATCACAGAGATATTCGCTTCGTTTTTCGTTTTTTTTGCTAACATTATTTTTTCAAAGCCTGTTCGTTTTTCTCCAAACAAAGTTGTCGGCGTTGATTTTCTATGAGCTTTTAACATTTGAATAATTTGCTCTTCATTTAATTCGTTTTTGATGGTTTCGGGGGAGGCTAAGGGAACAGGGGGTGTATGCGCTGTGGGGCGAGACTGCCTTTCAATTTGTTGACGATGTTGCGCTTGTTGTTCTTTGTGCTTTCGCGAATTTTCTTCTAACATCTTGTTAACATTATTCGTATGTCTAATATGGGCAATTTCACGTTCGTAATTGAAAATTTTATTGTAAATAGAGCTTTTTTCTTGTTTTAAACGGTCTAATTCTGATTTCCTTGAATTGAGTTGCCTTTGTTTTGTGTTTTTCTCGGATTCATATTCTCCGGCAATGCGATTTTTATGCCATGTCAATTCGTTATAATTTTCATGGTATCTGGAAAAATTGTATCCGTAAAGATACTGCTGCGCTTCATTTTGGGCATTTCTGATTTTGCTTTCTAAATTAGATATTTCTCTAGAGCAGTATTGGATATCTAATTCGCAATTTGAAATACTGTTTTCAATAAATGAAAGTTTTTGTCTTAAGGCATATATTTCTTGTTGATATCTATATTCTCTTTGGTCGGTTCCAAACATTTTTCCCTCTATTATGTATAACACACTGTATGCATTATATCATAATAAAAATTTTGTTAATATATTTTTTTCTTTATTTTTATGAACCGGTTATTTCTAAGTTGAATTATGATTAAGGTTTTTATTTGCTTTTTTTATCACATGTTATTTAGAAACTTGTCATATCCCCCTTTATTTCATTATGATATATAACATTCGCCTTATTACCTTATTTTTGTGTATTAAGCTATCACCTTCACATATTGTTGTATCTTCTGTAATTGATCTATTACCTTTGCATATTACCTCATTATCATATTATCATATTGTTATATTATCCCATTACCCCATTATCCCATTATTCTATTATCTTATTATCATATTGCTATATTATATAATATCGCGTTAAAGTAAAACTTTAAGAATGTTAAATAATATATTGATATTTAAGAAGATTAATTTAAAATAAAACTTTTTTAGCTGATGCTTGAAAAATCAAACAAATTATGCTATTCTGCCAAAGAAATAGATTTTTTTACCAATAACGTTGAAAAAAAATATATATAATTTATCTTAATTTTAGGAGGTTTTATGAGAACAAAATTAATCGCCGGTAACTGGAAAATGAATCAAACAAAAGCTGAAGGGTTGGCTTTAGCGAAAGCTGTTTTTGAAGTTGCCTCAAAAGAAAAGGGTAATTTTGATGTTTTAATTTGTCCGGGGATGAATTTATTGTCGCTTATTGCCGAATTAGAGCATGAAAATGTTTATTTAGGGGCTCAAGATGTTTCCGTTGCTCCGAAAGATTTCGGCGCTTATACAGGGGATGTTTCCGCCGCTCAATTAAAAGATTTGGGAGCTACTCATGCGATTGTTGGCCATTCTGAAAGAAGAGCAATGCGCCATGAAACGGACCTGGTTGTTCGCGAAAAAGCCTTTAACGCCATTACAAAAGGTTTAATTCCGGTTATTTGCGTTGGCGAAACATTGGAAGAAAGAGAATCTGGTAAAGCTTTAGAAGTTGTTTGCCGTCAAATCAGAGAATCTGTCCCTTCATCTTCCACGGGGGAAAATACTGTTATTGCTTATGAACCTGTTTGGGCAATCGGAACGGGAAAAGTGCCGTCTGTTCAAGATGTTGAAGAAATGCATACGGCAATCAGAGAAGAAATCAAATCTTTATTGGGTGAAGAAGTGGCTGCTTCTATGCGCATTTTATATGGTGGTTCCGTCAAACCGTCCAATGCTAAAGAGTTGCTTTCAGTTCCAAATGTTGACGGTGCATTAATTGGTGGAGCCAGCTTGAAAGTTGAAGATTTTTGGGGAATTGCTGCCACTCAAATTTAATATATGAGGTCATAATATGAAAAAGGCATTGATGTATTTATCTTTTGCTTTGTTGGTGGGCGGAATATTTTCATCGTCAACGGGGCAGGCGCAACATATTTCGAATCAAACGCTTTCAACTTGTATGCTTCATTTGCCTCAAGTTGTTTTGATTAGTCAAGATATGCGCGATTTGAATTTTTCAAAAAGTCAATATGTTGATGCCTTTTGGGATTATGAATCCGCTCAAAAAGGAATGGGCTATTCCTATAGCTATCAAAATTCTTTTTGTCAGGCAAAGGTTCATCTTTATAAAGACAATCAAGTGCATTTAACAAATACTAAAGTTCAACGTCTTTTAAAGGATAAAACATCTTTTTTTGTTCAAAAGCAAAAAAATCTTAAAATCGGCAAAACAAAGTTTTACGGTGCTTACGGGGAAGATGAGGATATCTCCAATATGCTTTTATATGGGGATTATAAAGATCATGTTTTGAAAATTCGGATGACATGCGCTATTTTGCCGCGTTTTTTGCAAAGCAAATATCAACAAACCGTGGATGAAATTACTGATTTTCGCCGAAAGCATTGTGGATTCGTTGAACTCGTGTGTTAAATAAATTTTTTAAGTATATAAAGCGCTCTAAATTGTTTTTTTAGGGCGTTTTTTTCTTAAACAAAAACTTTAAGAGTTTAAAATAAGCTCTTGAAATATATTAAAATTAATTGATGAAAAATGATAATTTAAACAATTTGATTGAAAGAAGCTTTCAAAGCTAAATTTTATTGTCTTTATTTCATTTTAGAGCGCCTCATTGATGCTCTGGGTCCGCTTGCTCTGAGGTTTGCGACCCAAATTTTTGACGGTTTTAAAATCCCTTCTAACTTTCAACCGGCGTTTGCCTGGCAATCTTGTTTTTTAGGAAGGCTCATTTCTTTACGCGAGACCTTCACACACAGAACGCATAAAAAAAAGACCCCGAAAGGGATCTTCTTTTAATGGCTCCAGCGGTAGGGCTCGAACCTACGACCGATCGGTTAACAGCCGATTGCTCTACCACTGAGCTACGCTGGAACAACAAAAATATTTTTATCTTATTTTGAAATAAAATGCAAGCCCTTTTTTTCTTTTTTTTTATTTTTTTTATATCTTTTTGAAAAATTAGCTTTTTTCCCCAATATAAAAACATTCGGTGTTTATTTTTGCGTCATGATTTGGCATAATGATAAATCCATCCACTTCTGAATAAACTTTTTCGCCGGTTTCATAACGGGCTATCGGCTCACCTTTTTTTACTTTATCTAAATGCACAAAGTTTTTAAGAAGTTTTCCTTCTTTTTCTTTGATGATAAACTTTTTAAGAGTGATAATCTTTTTTTCTGTTTTTGTTACTGTTCCAGCTAAAACCTCAAACTGATAAAGCGTGTTTAAAATGGATTGTTTGGCAGTTTGAACGGCCTCAATAGATTTATGATAACCGCATTCCACGGTTAAAGCTCTTGTTTGATGCAAAAAGGCATATTCTTCCGTGCAATTATTTTCGATATCTTGATTGTTTTTATAAATATCGGGCCAACCGGCAAGCGCTGTTTGAACGGGAATGATGTTCAAAAAATCAAGGTTTTCTTTTGTCGGGTAATCAATAAAAGCAAACGGTTGATCATTTTCGCAATGAGTGGAGTGCAAGTCTAAAAGAATATCGGCCTTTTCAATTTCTTTAATGAGTTGATTGGCAATTTTTTCTTCATTTGTTTTTGGATTTTCATGAAATTTAATCACGCGGTTTAAATTATCTTCAACCCCGCGGATATCTTGATTATAAGCTTGTTCATTCACAATCGGGATAAATGTAACCGAGCCGGATTTTAAGATATGTTGTGCTTCTTTAATTTCTTTGATGACTTCTTGTTGAGCCCTGGTTCCGGCTGTTTCGTTGCCGTGAACGGCGCCTAAAATCAAAATATTTTTCCCTTCAGCTTCGCCTTTAAAAACAACTGTCTTAAACATATTGATGCTCCTTTATCTGATTATGCAACCGCCTGATTTGTCTGATATGTCGATGAGATTTGATGTGAACGGGAAGGGCCGTTCTTCTAAATGTAATTTGTTTGGTTTTCGGATTGTATTCGCACCCCACGAAATTGTTTTGAAGCAAGGTGTCAATGGTTGAAAAATGATGAGAAGGGATTAAAATTTCTTTACCGATACGTTGGGGTTGTTGCTCTTTATATCTCATAATGGCAATTTCTCCGCCATCACTGGGATCAATTCCGCAAGAAAGCATTTGAAACTTATTATTAAAATAAGGGGACATATTCCAATGATTATGCCTGTCAATAATCGAATAAACGGCACTGCATTGAAGTTTTTTGGCTTCTTCTATTCGATATTCAATCATTAATTGGTTAAGGGCATTTCCCCTAAACATCGGGTGAACGCAATCGCCACCAAGGGTAGCAACTTTTTGACCGTTAAAAAAAGATTGATGCTTAAAATTTGGAATTTCATCTTGAAAAGAGGCTTGATCAGCGCAAACCCTTAAATAACTCATGGCAATAAGTTGTCCGGCATGAAAAACACCGATGAAAGTCATATTTTTATTTTGAACCGCTTTTTCATAATAATCAGCGGAATGTTTATGAATAAAGCATTGTTCATCTTCTTTTAAATGTTGATATATTTTTTTTGAAAGCTGAGCCATCTCTTGAACATGCATATAAGAAAGCGGGTGAATGAAAAAAGGTGAGGGTTTTATTTCATCCCCATTTTTTTTCGTTAATAATCCGGACCAAAATCCTTGATTATTGACTGTAAATTTCACCATATTATCCATTTTGTCCCTTTCTTTTTTTCTATAAAAAAACGGGGCCTTTGTTTGAAGGTCCCGCTTTTGATATTTCCTATGTTAATAATAAACACCTTAACGGGAGAAATATTCCTCACGTTTAGATTGTTTAAGAGCTTTTGATGTTAATATAAACATAGATTTCCTTTTCTTAACTTATGGCAAAGATAACAAATTTATATAGTCTTGTCAACCTCTTTTTTTTAACAATAAGTCAAATGGCGGATTTTATCGGCCGGAATTTTAATTTTATTTTGAGCAATATGACCCTCATAAGCTTTCGGAAGATTCATTTTTTTCAAATTCTCATCCAAATTTTTGGTGACGGCATTGGTGCCATAATCAGCGCCAACTTTCCAAAGCGCATAATGTTTAACAAGATGGTTGCTTTTAATTAAATCAACCAATTCTTTTTTTTCACAAGAGAGAAGATGATAACAATGAGTTTGACCGATGTTTTTTAACCGTTCGGCATCATATTGCTTGCGCGTTGCTTCTTCTTTCGGTAAAGTGTTTTTAACCATAACACCCATTAATTTTAACATATAATCATATATGTTTTGGGATTTTAAAAGGGTTTCCAGTCGTTTAACTTTTTCAATGTATGTTGTTTGTGTCATTTTCTTTGCCTTTAATATAAAAAAACAGCTCTTTTAAACCTAAGAGCTGTTTTCTGTTTGAATCGTTAAAAAATTAGTTTGCTAACAAAAAACGCTCCTTTTACTTTCTAAAGTAAAAAGAGTAAAAATAAAAACCAAAAAAGTTTATCGTTTTTGTTATCATACCTTAAAAATATTCCTTTTAAAATAAATTGTCAATACTTTTTTTAAAGAATTGTCACATTTTTTAAACTTTTAATAAGCGGATATGTCCAAGCTTCTTTAAGATTAAAATGCCACCACTCGTGCGGAAGAGGCTCTAAATCAATCTCCAGCATTAATTTTTCAAGCAATTCTTTGTTTTTGTATGCGGTTAAAGAAACATCATCTCCTTGGTAATCGCGATGGCATTTTTTTAAATAAGTCGGGAAGTTTTCATCTTTTTCATATCCTTCATAAAAAGCATCCGGCTCTGTTGGAAATTCAAGCGGTTTATCATATAGATCCGTTAAATAACAATCAATGGCAACGCCTCTTGGGTGAAACCCTCGTTTAGATGTTTCACTAGGAGGCGGTGCAATATAAGGTTTTAAATAATCAGGAGCCGTTTCAAACATAAATTTTTGAACTTCAAGCGGGCGAAAGGCATCATAAATAACAAGCTTTAACCCAAGCTCACTTAGTTTCGGCTCTAAAAGGATTAATTTTTCATAAAGTTTTGGGTGCACCAATGCCTCTTTTAACCCAAAGGCGGAATACATGTCTTTATAAAAGGCGTTGTGTGTTGTTGTGTAAAACAAGTTTGAAACAATATGAGGTGTTTGAATTTTTCTTAAAATCATTAGAAGCGTCCTTGATGTATATGATTAAGTTGATTGACTTGATTGAACCCTTTGATAAGATAGGGAACTTGAGAGGAGATTTTTGTGCGCAGTTTTTCTTTGTTGTATTGCACTTCTTTTTCAATATACCCCGGCGCCGTTTCGTTTAAATATTTATTTAATAAACCGGCGGTTATCAAAACGGATTTTGCCGCTCCGATATGAGGGATAATATTAATAATTTTAGCTAATCTTTCTTCAGGTAATTTGGATATTTCGGAAAGTTTTAAAGGTTTTTTTGTGCTTGTATTGGCAATAACGCCCAAACTTAACAACATCAAATCAACCGGCATATTATCCAATTTTTGTGCTAAGGAATGCTCATTTATTTTGGTTAAAAATCCTTGGAAAGCTTGTTTCATTTTTTCGGCATAAGTGGATTGGAAAAATCCGCCATGAGCCAACACATTGGCACTTTGAGCCATTAAGCAAATCAATCCGCTTGAAGGGGCAATTTGTTTTGTCTTTAAATAATGGAGCAAGGTTTCTTTATCATGATCAAGTTTTTGAAGTTTAATCGGAAAGCTTTTGGTTATGCCTTTTTCTTTTGAAATCCCGATAAAAGGAGATTCATCCGTTTTCCAAGCAGCTCTTACACCGGATATAGCTTGTTGAAATAATGAAAATGTTTTGGGATTTGAAAATATTTTGGACCATAAAGACTGTTCATTTTCAAGCGCTTTGATTAAAAACTTTCGCGAAATTTCAGTTCCGTCAAGCGTAATATGTTTGATGCCGGTGTTTTGAAATATATGATTAAGGGTCATGGTTTGATGGAGCGCTGCTTGATCCGATAATGTTTTTACATCATTTTTTTCAAAAATATGTTTTAACTCTTGATATTGATTTTCAATCTCATCAAATGAATAACCGTTTAATTTTTTAGACACTTGATTTAATTCTTGCATTGTTTCTGTGATAAGAGCTTTTTTACCCTCTTTTAAGGCGCGAAAGGAGGTGTTTAACGCTTTTAAATCATTGGCGCCTTTTAAGTGAGAAATCATTTTTTTTGTGACCACATATTTTTCTTTATGCGCGCAATTTTCCTCTTTTAAAAGGGCATCCAACGTTTTTTCAAGCAAGTTTAATTGAGCGGATAAAACAGCCGTTTCGTTAAAATAATCTTCTGAAATCTTATCGGATTGATATAAAATACCTTTATGCAGTTTATTGTTATTTGAAATCGGAAAAATGCTGTCTCCTAATTGGTAATATCCGCCACCACATGGATGAAGCAATGAAACATTTGACCCATAAAAACCAATATGATATTTTGCGCCTGTTTTTTTCATTAAGGCAGCTGAAATTAAAATATTTTGATTTAAAAGGGATCGCGTTTCTTCTTTTTGCGGGTTGTCATAATCTCTTAAAAACGCTAAATGCGTTCCGCTTTCAACAATCGGGATATGTTGAAGTTGCCAATAAACTTCTTTAGCTTCTTTTTCACCATAAAGGCGGTTCACTTCTTCATAAATGCTTTCTAAAAATAAATTGCTCTCCAAAGTTGTTTTATCTTTTTGCAAAAGAAAATCATCAACTTCTTCTTGAAAATAATCCCAAAGTGTTCCTGAATTATATATTTTCTTTAAAGCGGGCAGGGCAGTTAAAAGGTTTTTAAATTCGAGTGTGTTTAATGTCATGTTCATCCTTTAAAATAAAAAAAAACTCTTTTCGAAATGAAAAGAGCTGTCATTTGCAATATTTAAAATCTTCTTTATTATAAATTAACAGCCCCCGTTTGTTTCATAAACAAAAAGGAAATCATAATAATCATAATAAAGTTAATTTTTCTCATCATGAAAATGAAACTAGTTTACTTTTTTTTATTTGTCAACAGATTTTTTTTCAATTTTATTGAAAATCAAATTCTTTTTTGATATAGTCTAGCAACATAATCTAAACAAAAGGAAAACATCATGAAAAATAAAGAATTGGTTCAAAATATATATTATATCGGTGTGGATGATAAAGAAATTGATTTATTTGAAGGGCAATATGTCGTTCCAAACGGTATTTCATATAATTCTTATGTGATTATGGATGAAAAAAAGGTTGTGATGGATACGGTTGATATTCATAAAGCCGAAGAATGGCTTTCAAATTTAAAAGAAGTTTTAAAAGGCGAACAACCGGATTATTTAACTGTTTTGCACATGGAGCCTGATCATGCCGGATCAATCGGTTTGTTTATGAAAACCTATCCGAATGCCAAAATCATTTCGAACCAAAAATCTTTTGATATGATGACGTCTTTTTTCCCCGATATTGATTTAGAAGGCAAAAAAGTGATCCTTAAAGAGGGGGAAACGCTTTCTTTTGGGGCTCATTCATTAACTTTTGTGTTTGCTCCGATGGTGCATTGGCCGGAAGTGATGGTGGCTTATGAAGCAAAAGAAAAAATTCTTTTTTCAGCAGATGCCTTTGGTAAATTCGGGGCATTGGATTGTGAAGAAGAATGGGATTGCGAAGCCAGACGTTATTATATCAATATTGTCGGAAAATATGGAGCACCGGTTCAATCGTTGCTTAAAAAAGCCGCCACGCTTGATATTCAAAAGATTTTTCCGCTTCATGGTCCGATGCTCACCTCAAATTTAGGTTATTATATTAATAAATATGACATTTGGAGTTCATATAGAGCGGAGGATGAAGGTGTTTTTATTGCCTATACGTCCATTTATGGGAATACTAAACAATCAGCCTTAAAGCTTAAAGACATCTTGATTCAAAAGGGTGTAAAAAAAGTGGCGTTGGCGGATTTATCAAGAGATGACATGGCTGAAGCTGTTGAAGATGCTTTCCGTTATTCGCATTTGGTGCTTGCCAGCCCGACTTATGACGGAGATGTTTTCCCCTATATGACAACTTTTATGCATCACCTCAAAAGTAAAAATTATCAAAACAGAACCGTTGGATTTATTGAAAACGGTTCATGGGCGCCCATGGCCGCCAAAATAATGAAAAAAGAAATGTCAATGCTTAAAAATATCACATTGATTGATGAACATGTCACCATTCGATCAGCTTTAAAAACTGAAGATGTGGAAAAATTGGAAGCGTTGGCCGATAAGTTATTAAAATAAGGATAAAATAAAATGAGAATGAATATCGTAATTGAAAGTTTGGTTGAGGAAATTACTGATTCCGAAAATCATAAAATCGAACCGCAAATTGAAAAAATCAAACAAATGCTTTCAAAAGGTTGTGATGTGAACGGGCAAGATAAAAACGGTAACACTTTGTTGCATTTGGTGGCCGTTACGGGCAGTATTCGCATGTATAATACCGTTCAAGAAGGTGAATATAATATGCCTCAGAAAAATTTTGATGCCGAATATTTGATTAAAAATTTTGCCCCAAATCCCTTAATTAAAAATCATGATGGGTTGACGCCTGCAATGTTGGCTGCCCAACATAAACAAACGGCTTTGTGGCAATTACTTTCTTCTTATGAACAAAGTTTTGTGGCCACTCAAATCGGGGCCATTATGAAAGAATTGATTCCGCACCAAAATTTAAATCAAGCGTCCAGAAAACGTCTTTTTAACGCTGTTGCAAAACTTTCTTGCAATCGTCAGCGCATGGAATAAATGAAGATAAAGGAGGGTAATTTGATTGATAAAGAATTCATTTTTGATTTAGTCTCTCAAGCGCAAAAAGAGGGTATAAAAAAATTTGTTGTTGGAGCCGTGATTGAAAGAGTCAAAAACCATTGTTTACTCTTAAAACGCGCTCAAGATGATTTTATGGGCGGGCTGATGGAGCTTCCAAGCGGAACGGTTGATGAGTCTGAGGATCTGCTTGAAGCTCTTTTTCGTGAAGTGAAAGAAGAAACGGGTTTAACAATAACAAAAATCGTTTCTTATCTTGGTTTTTTTGATTATCTTTCTTCATCCGGTAAAAAAACACGTCAATTCTCGTTTAAAGTTTTAACAACAAAGGATGCGGTTTGCTTAAGCAAAGAGCATTCTCTTTTTATGGATGTTTTAATTCATTCAGCCGAATTTCAAAACTTAAATATTTCTCCCGAAACAAAAAAAGTTATTTTAACGGCTTATCAAAAATAAGGATTATTCTTTTGATCTTTCATAAAAAAAACGAACAGTTGAAAGTTTTCTTTTTTTAAGATTAACGCCATCTTGATATAAAAGAGCGTTTTCTTCAATCTCATTCATTTTTTTTATGGCCACATCAAGCGTTTCTTGAAGTTTCGGATCTTTATTGGCATTTAAAGCAACCAAAAATCCTTCTTTTTCATGATGTTTTAAGCAATAATGTTTGTTATCGATTAAAATAAAGGAAAGGGGGGCAGGGGTGTCGGTTAAATAAACAGACCGGTTTTCTTTTGTTTCATTTAAGAGCTTTATTGTTTCAATCGGATAACATTCTTTTTTCTCAAGGAAAAGCCTTTTCTTTCCAAACGCATAATGTAATGTTTTTATAACGCTTTCAAGTTTTGGCAAATCTCTTAAAGTTGAAAAAATTTTCATATCCGCGCCAACTTCAATTGAAAATTCTTTTAAAAGTGCCGGCAAATATTTATTGCTGTAAAAGATATTGGGTTCATTATGTTTTAAAAAATATTTGATACCGCGTAAAAATTCTTTTTCGCTGATAAGCGGTGTGTTTTCTTGTGTCATTTTTTATTCTTTTATATGTTGATTCTGGGCCGGATTTACAATATTTTTTGTTGCAATGCTTGTTGGTGTTTTTTGTTTAAAGGGATATGAAAGATCTGCTAAAATTTCAAAAGCTTGTTCATAATGAGAAAGTCTTTCTTCGCCTTCTTGACTCATATCGGCATTAAAATGAATCAAAAATCCGCCATCCTCTTCGTTTTGAACCAATGTGTGTATTCCATTGATAACGGCAAAAGAGGGGATATCAACATCAGCTTTTTTTGATTTGAATAATAAAACGCTGTCGCTTGATTTTAATGCACTGACACGCGGCGGAATATGTTTTTTTAATTCCGGATCTGTTTGATAAGGAAGCTGTTCAAACAATTCTTTTTTTTCATTTTGAAGAACAGTATCATTGATAATGATTTGAAGATTTTGTCTTGCTTTTTTCCCTTTCAGGTAAGGAAAAACCTCTTTAAACCCTTCTTTATTTAAATATAATTTTATATCAATTTGAGGATGCTTTAAAAGAAAAGATAAAACAAAGCGTAATCTCTTGTTTTTCATCTGACGGATAACTTCTTCATTTGTTATTAAAGGTTTTAACACCGTTACAAGATATTTTTGATGATTAAAAGGTTCACTGTCTGTGTCAAGCAAAATGCTTTCTTTAATCTCTTTGATAAACAAGAGCATATCTTGATAAAGTTTTTTTTCTTTACTCTCTTTCATATCCGTTATCCAATCTGTTGCATCTTTTTTGGTTTGAAACTTTTCGTTCAATTTCTTGAAACGGAACGGAAAGGGTTTTAATTTTTGACATCACTTTTGAGAGTAGCTCTAATCTTTTTTCTTGGTCTTTTTTATAAGGGGCATTTAAAGAACAGCTGAAATAGGGGTCTTCTATATTTTCAATTTTCAAAATATAACTTCTGTTATTAAAAATCATAAAAGAATCACACTGAACCTGTGCATCAGCAACAAAAACGCGAGATTGATCAGGGATAGAGGCAAGCGAAGGAGCTTTTTCTTGTTCGATTTGAATAAATCTGTCATTTAAAAAGAAGGTGTAAGGGTTTTGCACGCCTTTTTTTTCATCTAGCAACACACCGGCTTCAACAATCACATTGACTTTTGACCGGCGAAACTCTGGCGATAATAAGGCCGGATAAACTTTTTTGAAATCTTTTCGGCTTAAAAAAATGTTGCCTTCAGATCCTTCAGATAAAATTTTTGTAATGTTTTCAATTCGATTTACGACTCTGAAAATATCGGTGTTTTTTTCAGTTAAGCGTCTTTTGATTTCATCATGAAGCAATATATATTCATCATCGTTTTTTTTGCTGTAGCTCATATATTCTTTCTCCTTTTGATATCGTTTTTTTATATGTCATTTAGATTCAAAAGTCAAGATTTAAAGGGCTTGAAGGCATAAAAAAACACCTTGCAATAATGAAATCACAAGGTGTTTTTATTGTTATCTTCCGCCTCTGTCTACTAAGAAACTTGACGGCGCTGATGTTTTCTTTGAAGATTGTTTTTCTTCAGCTTGCGCCGTGAGTTCTTTTTCTCTTATCCTTTTAATTAAGGCTTTGTTTTGTTCGGCTTGGCGCGTGGTTAAAGAAGAAGCTTGCTCTTCTTGTTTACTTCTTGGCATAAACCAGTTTAATATCAATCTTTCAAAAGCAGGTGTTTGATTTTTCGGATAAGGGTTATTGTCAACCAGTTGCAAAGAGCTGCTTGTTTGAGCGCTTGGAGATGATAATTGTTGAAGCATTTTCTTTGGTAAGCCTCTTGCAATTGAAACAAGCAAAACATCATCTAACTGCTCTTTATGTTGCATGACAGAAGAAAGGCATTCTTGAACAGCTTGACTTCTTTCTTCAGGCGTGTTCCCCATTGCTTCAATATAATCACCAAGAGCCAAGAGGGCGCGTTGCATTGTGGCGCTTAATTTTGGCCTTGATTCTTTATTTTTTAAAAACGGTGAGAAGAGTTTGCCCACAACGTCTTTAAAGGTTGTTCTTTGACTGTCTTTTGATAAAACATCTACCAAAGCGCTTGTAAAATCTTCGCCTTTTTGGCTTCTTTTGAAGGCTTTTGCAATCAATTTACCAAGTTGACGTCTTTCGCTGACACTCGGGATATAGGGGCGAAGTTCGCCTAAAACAGTGTGTCCGTTTTTATCTTTTCCTTTCTCATTTCTCTCAAAGTCAATGGCGCCATGGTCAAAAAGCGTGATATTTGTTCCGTCAACGCGAACTTGTGCCCCATGCCTGTCTGAATCAATCGGCCCCATTTGTAAAAGCGTGTAAAGTTCCGTTGTGAAAATCGCTTTTGCAACAGCTTTTTTATAAGCTTGTTCTTGATTTGTATTTGTCGGAAGATCATTAAAATGTTCGCCACTGGCCAGTTCTGTTTTTTTGAATCTTCTTCCAAAATCATCAATATGAGCTGCTTTGATTTGAAAGTCATAGCCATCTGATTGAACTTGAATGCCGCTATATTGCGCTTCGGCAACTTTTGTTTGTTCGCCACCAACCAAGAAATCGGCTTCGATGGCGGTTAAATGACGGGCTTGAGTGATAATGCTTGGAAGAGCGCCAAAAAGTTTTTTGTTTTTGCCGGCTAATTTTTTAGAAATTGGTGTAAAAAACTTTTTAAATTGATTATTAGCCGTTTCCAAAGCATTTGGATGCAACATGGTTAAAGCATGCCCTGTTTGGGCTTCTGACTCATCTTTCACTTCAACTGTAAAGCCAAAAGACCCGGAGCCGAGCAATCTGCCGACATAAGGGGTTTGCCCTTTTAATCTGCCGTCATCAAATGTTTCAGCTTTTTCAATGCTTTCAAAAATCTCATATCTTTTGGGTGGGTTAAAGTTGCTTTTTGAATCTTTTAAATCTGCTCTGATTTCTTCACTTGTGCCGGGGTAAGAGTGAATAGCTTGAAGTGTTTTTCCACCGGCAGCGCCCATTTGAGAGAGAATTTTTTTGATAACTTCGCCGGGGCGTTGTTTCCTTTTCGGTGGGATTTTAGTTAATTGACCGGTATAAGGAATTTTTGCCGGCGGATTCATCGTATAAAGAGCTGCAATAAAGAGCGCTTGGGCTTCTTCCGTTTCGCAATTTTCAAAATAAGTGTCAAGAGCTAAATTTTGATAATTTGAAAAATCGGCATTTTCGTTTATTTCTTTTTTGATTTTTTTGAAATAGTCTCTGACATTTTTTCTGTTGATTTCCTTTGTTTCTTCCGGATTAAATAAAAGATATTGCATGACAAGAGCCTGTGCTTCTGATGTCAAACTCCAAAAATTCCTGTGTAAATTAGCAAAGGCGGCTTGTTTCGTGCTGCTTGGAATAACGGCAGCTGAATTTATATTTATTTTTTGATTTTTAAGAAGCTTTTCAATAATCGGATGTGTTGAGGAGAGCGTATAACGTATATCTTTTGCTCCTTTTGTCTCAATTTGGTGAACGAGTTTTAAAGTGCCTTGTGGGGTTAGCGGTTGCTTTAAGAAATTAAGGATATCAATATTTAAATCACTTCGATGTGAATAAAGCAAAGCTTCACGGATACTTTGAACATACGTATCCATCGTTTCATTATTGATTTTTTGAATTTTATCTCTGACTTGGAATGAAACTTCTTTTTGTGTCTCGCATCTTGCCATAATTTGACATAAAATATCATCTGCGATATTCATTGGAAAATCCCTTAAATATTGCTCGGGATTGAGGGTATTTAAAAAGGCTTCTTTGGATATAGAATCTTTTTCAAGGCCAAGTCGATCGGCATGTAAAGAGGCAATGGTTTGAATCAAAAAACTTTTAAAGTAAGGATTTTGAGAGAGCGTATTTTTCAAAACATTATAACAGGAATCATAAATTTCTTTTTTTTGTTGTGGGGTGGCTGTTTTTAAGTTTTTTGAAATGTTTTTTATGATTTTTTCTTCCAAAAGTTCGTTTAAATGATAACGGTCATCTGATAAAGCATAATAATGCAAACAGTGACTGGCCGGATAAAAATAAAACATGTGTTGATTAATATTTTCTCCATAATTTGGGCTTACCGGCTTATCGTCACGCAGCCCGTGTTTGCGTCTTTCGTCCACACGTTCAACAAATGATTTATGGTTGTTATATTTTTGATATTCCTGACACATAAAAAGAATATCATCATGCGTGGAGGTATTTACTCTGTCTGTCAAAAGATAGTTGAAATTATGCTCGGTAATTTTTGCCATTGTTTGATTGACAAAATCAGGAACCTTTTCAACATAATCGGAAAGACAATATCCCATTTTTGATAAATCAATATATTGACCTTTAAAGTCATCTAGATTAAGCGTTTCCAAAAAACTGCGGTTGATATAGTTTTTAATATAAGTAAGAGTTTCGCAAAAAAGATATATATCGGCTGGATAGGAGTATGTATCGTTTCCTTGGAAACAAGAACAAGTTTTATCGATTTCTTGATTCAACTGAATCAGTTCTTCAAAAGTTTTTGGTTCTTTAATGTTTAAAATTTCAAATAAATTGAAATTGAAAAGGCCTGTTTCTCCTTGGGATAAATCAAATTTTTCGCTTTTTAAAAGCGGAGTCATAGATAAAAGAGACAGTTTATCTTGAAGGGGTAATTTCTTGCCTTCAGAGGTTTTTAAAAACTCAATATAAGGGCTTTTTTCAGAAAAAACGATATTCGGCTGGAACTGTTTTGTTAACTGAAAGAATTGATCGCGCGCAGTTAAAATTTGTTCTTTTTTGAAAAAGTCAACAATAAGATCAGGCAATTCCTTATGATAAAATTCTTCCGCATAAGAGGGCTTTCTGTCCGGATGTTGTTTATCTAAAAACGAAAGTTGTTTTAAAAAAAGGTCCGCTTGATTATGGGATCTTGCCATATATAGACACTCTTGGTCATTATATGTGAAAAGCGGGGTTAATATATCTTTATTTTCCTGAACGATTTCAGCGAGTGTTTTGTTTTTAAAATTAAATGGATAGGTAAGAGAAACCGGTTGCTGAGTTTCTTCATTTAAAGGTAAATGGGCGGATAAGTATTTTTTTTCAAACTTAATTAACTGATCCACATTTGTTGCCGGGGGGAAAAAGCGGTCTTTGATGATTAAATCAGTGACTTGCTTTTTATTTTCTTGAATAAAAGTGGTTTCAATTAATTCGATTTTTGCATCCAATTGAAACAGATTTAACATTTGTGAAAGAGCTTTTTTATTTTCTTGCGGATTTTCGGGATTATCAATATAATCTAAAATATGCTTCCAAGAAAGGTCAAATCTTTCTTCATCAGCGATGGCTTTAATAATGTCAGCTTTGAAATTTCCTGAAAGAATATCTTCATCAGTTAGCCTCGGATGTCTCCACCATTCATATAAATCTTTTATATCCGTCAATAAAAGAGAGCCGATTGTCGAATCTGTTTTTTTGTATTTTTGATTGTAGTCTAAAATTTCTTTTGCCTGTTGACAAATTGTTTCTATCGGTAATTTTCTTAAATTATTATAAATACTTTCGCGTCTTTGCCTTTCGGCTTGAACGATCGGAGTTTTGCCAAAAACTTCAAATAATATTGATTTATATCGGTCGTCTCTTTGAAATTCGCTCAGAATGGGGATTTGAAGAATTTCGTGAGTGATTTCGTCTTGCATACTTTTTTTAAAGGATTTAAACAATCGTTGATAAAGAAAAAATTCTTGAGCGAACAAATCCGGTCTTTGGGTGAAAATATATTTACTGATGTGAATAAATGCTTCTTTTTTTTCTTGGGATGATGCTTGTTTATATTGAATGGATTGAAGAATATCTTGCAAAACCGTATTCTTTTTTAAAGAGCTAATGTGTCTTAAATCGCTTGAGTCATATTTCTTATTGCTTTCTTTTGAAAGGGTATATCCTTTTAATTCCAAAGCGCCGATAACAGTGGATAATACACTGGTTCTTAATCCGGGTGAGGGGTGGCTTGAAAGAATTCGATCCGAAAACCTAGATTTATCACCTTGAGCCCAATGATTTTTAAATGGTATCGGTGTATATCCGGCTCGATTTGCAATTAAAACTCCTAAGGCATCACAGGCATGTTCATCTGTTTGAGAGTGAGCTGTTGTTGTGTGTTCATAAACGATTTTATGGGCAAGCTCATGACCTAAAACACTGGCTAACAAATCAATGGGTTGGCGTTTGCCTTTGGCATCAAAAAAAACACCCTTTGAAACAACAATCATAGGGGGAGTTGCTCTTGTTATGATACAGGCATCTAAAGGAATTTGAGTTGAAAGATAGATTTTGGATTGCAATAAATCTCCGAAAACGGATTCTTTTAAAAGAGCTCTGTTTTCTTCATTTTTTGTAAAATCATTCAAAACATCAAGAACATATTTTGAAACCGTTTCATCTTCTACCGCAAGCATTTCTTCTTTGAGTGTTTGCGGAAGTTCTCGGTTGTCAATATCGCTTCTATCAAGTATCTGTAGTATTTCATAATCTGTCTTTCGAGAGATCTCGTGGTCCTTGTAATATTGTTCGATGTCCTTGTAATATTGCTCGATTCTTTTTCTATATTCATTTAAATAATTATCAATACGCTCGGTAATCGGTGTTAATTCTCCCATTTTTTACTTCTCCCCTTTAATCTTTCTTTTAGAATTGATGTCTTAAATAACTTACCCAGATGATGAATGACAAGAACAATAACAACCATCCATACATTCTATATGATAAATCATCAATATCGGCCATTTTTTGAGCGATGTATTTCACTCCTTTGGGGAAAAAGATATAGGTAACCCCTCTAAAAATAAACAAAATCAAAATAGCAGCCACAATATGTTTCATTTTTTCTCCTTAAACGGCAACAACGCCTTCAAGTTTTCCATGAGATTCATAACCCGTTAACTCAAAATCTTCATATTTAAAGTCGTCAATGTTTTTGACAGCCGGATTGATTTTCATTTTGGGTAACTCAAATGGTTTTCGCGATAATTGTTCTTTCACCTGATCAAAATGATTGTGATAAATATGGGCATCTCCCAAGGTATGAACAAAATCTCCCGGTTCAAATCCCGTCACTTGAGCCATCATCATGGTTAATAAAGAATAAGAGGCAATGTTAAACGGAACACCTAAAAACATATCGCAAGAGCGTTGATATAATTGACAAGACAGTTTCCCGTTTGCCGTATAAAATTGAAAGAAGGCATGACAAGGGGGCAGGGCCATCTGGTCAATTTGAGCCGGATTCCAAGCGCTCACAATCATCCTTCTGTCATTCGGGTTTGTTTTAAGTCGGTTCACAACATCTTTAATCTGATCTATGCCTTGCCCGTTAAAATTGCGCCATTGAGCGCCATAAACCGGTCCTAAATCGCCATTTTCATCCGCCCATTCGTTCCAAATTCTGACATTGTTATCTTTTAAATATTTAATGTTGGTGTTGCCGGATAATAACCAAATGAGCTCATGGATAATGGATTTTAAATGGACCTTTTTGGTTGTTACCAATGGAAATCCTTTAGATAAATCAAATCGCATTTGAGCCCCGAAAACAGAGCGCGTGTCAATTCCGGTGCGGTTCGGTTTGTCAACGCCTGTTGTCATGATGTGTTCTAAAAGATCTAAATATTGTTTCATTTTTTTTATCCTTATCTAATAATTATAAATCGCATTTTTAAGATGAGTGAGTGTTTCTTCATCAATTTGAGCTCCCTTTTTTGCCCAAATGGTGGTGGCAACATTATCAAGCAAAAAATCATCTGTTATTTTTTCATATTCTTTTTCCATAATTTGAACGCTTGGTGTAATGCTTACGGGATTTCCCGTTAATCCTTCTTTTAAATCACCCAAATAAACAGAATCAACAATAAAATCGGGCACAAGTTTTTCCATCATCAGTTTATATATACTGGCTCCGCCTGAAATATAAAGTTCCTCTTGAATCTGGTTCACTTCTTCAAGCGGAATAACAAAATGATTTTTGGGATCGGAAACTTGATACTCTTTTTCAAAAGTGAGGATGAAAATTTTTCTGTTTGGAAGGGTTCTGTTCGGAAAACTTTCATAAGTTGTCTGCCCGACCAAAAGCGCTTTATGGGTTGTTAATCTTTGAAATCTTTTAAAATCGCTTGAAACATGCCAAGGGATATTTGGGCCGATACCAATAATGTTATCTTCTTTATGGCGACACCAAACGGCTATTTTTGTCATCTCTTCATCTCCTTTTTTTAGTTACTTTATCTTTTTTTATGCCGCTTGTAAAGAGTTTTTTTGCTCCTTTTTTATCATGAAATTTAAATTTTATGGGCGCCTTAAAAAAAGTTGAAAAAAAATAAAAAAAAGCTTGCAAAATATATTCTGTTGTTTTAATACTAAAGAATAAAGGGTTTATTTTATTTTTTTCTAGGGGGAGAATATGATGGTTAAATCCGGTCCGATTGCAAGGAAAGAAGACGTGGGGACTTTTGCCAAAAGAACATTGTTTGTTGCTTTATTATTAAGCTCTGTTTGTTTCCCGATGAGCGCTGTTGCTAATAATATTGGTATCAATGACGGAACGGAATTGAGAACCTCTTTATTGGCGGGGACCACGGTTATTGAATTAAATGCATCTGAAGGTGCAGATCTCGGGTTTAGTATTCCTAACCCCGGACAAGAATTTATTATGAAACAAAAGGAACACTATAGCAGCTGGCTTTCTGCCGTAAATGTTGATTTGAACTTTATGGGCGAAGTGGCCTTTCAAAATGCGCATTATGTTCAAGAAGGTGGACTGAAAGTTATAACCAATGTTCCCTTTGAAGACTTGATAGCAACAACGAATGGAAATATTTATGCTGTTCCTCTACTAAATCCGATAACTGACTTTGAAGGGGGTGCACTTTATAACGATGCAGATCTTTCTTTTACGGGAAAAAGCATTCATTTTGCGAATAATATGATTGATTCTGCTACTGTTTGGTCCCCTCAAAATTTATCTGATATACAATCAAAAGGGGCAGCTGTTTATAATAAGGAAAATTTAACGGTTGCGCCTGATACGACTGCTTCTTTTTCGAAGAATGGGATTATAGCAGGAACCACATCAGGTGTAGGTTTTGCCAATTCTTTTGCTCAAGGTGGTGCAGTTTATAATGAGGGGGTAGCCAATTTCAAAGGTTCTGTTTCTTTTTCTGATAACTATGTTGGGCAAAAATGGACTCATACATTATTATATCCGGGGGATGGATCTACGCAAGATGCCTGGTCTTTAAGTGATGGGGGTGCTTTTTATAACGCTAATAAAGCTGTGTTTGAAAAGAGAGCAATCTTTGATAATAATATAGCTGCGTATGGAACAGCAAGCCGTGGGGGTGCTGTTTTTAATGCGGGAACGGATTATGCCAATAATTCAAGCCTCACTGTCACTGTCCCGACTCTTCTTTTTAAAGGGGAAACTATTTTCCGAAATAATACTGTTGTTTCTGATGACTTGTATGCCTATGGGGGTGGTGTTGCCAATATGAAGGGAGAGATAACCTTTGACGGAAACACCACTTTTCAATCAAATAATGCCATTTTGACCAGTCCGACATTAGGTGAAGTGGTTGCAGGTGGAGGTCTTTATACGTTAGGGAACAATTCTCTTGTTACCTTTAACGGGGAGACAAATTTTATTTCCAATCAGATTGCAACCGTTTCTGATCAATCCTCTGGGAACGGTGCAGGTGTTTATTTATCTGATGGGCGGATTGTCTTTAATGGTAAAACAACATTTAAAAACAATACGATCACTGCAACCAATGGATATTCCTATGGCGAAGGGGCTGCTTTACAAGCACTTGGTGCAACGGCAACGGTCTCTTTTAATGATAATGCGACATTTGAGGGGAATAAAGTTTTAGCCTCTACTTATGCCGTTGGCGGTGCGATTACCAACTATGCTACGGTAACCTTTGATGGGGATTCAACCATTGTTTTCAAGAATAATGAAGTTAAAAATTTGATTGCTGAAGATCAATATACCAATGAAGAATTGCAACAACACAATGTTCACTTTATCCAAGGGCGCGGGGGTGCTTTATATAATGCTGAAGGAAACATCACATTTGGGGCAAGGACAAAGGTTTATTTTGAAGGGAACAAAGCCTTAAGTGAACAGGCAACGGCTTTTGGGGGTGCTATTTATAACGAACTGTTTGCAAATGATATCGGTCGCGTGAACTTTAATGGAGAGGTCTATTTTAAAAATAATGAAGCCAAAACAGGCGGTGGTGCTATTTTCAACAAAGGGATTATGGCGTTGAATGGAACAACCGTTTTTGAAGGGAATAAAGCTCCATTAGGGGGTGCCGTTTATAATGATAAAGGTGCTGAATTAAGTATTTCCGGTGAAAGTGTTGCCTTTAGAAACAACCAAGCTGATTTAGGGGCAAATATTTATAACCTTGGAACGGTGAAAATTGAAAATGTGAAAGACACAATGGATATTGACTATGCGCCGTATACAACGGCTGCCTATCCGGAAAGTTCTCATACATTGTTTGATAAAACAGGGGATATTTATAACAAAGGTGCTATTAAAATCACGCATTCTGATTTGCAACTTTTCGGTGGGATTAACACAAAGCAAAAAAATAAAGACGGTTCGGTCAGTATTGAAAATTCGCGCGTTGATTTAGGTCAAAACACAATTTATGCCGATACGGTTGATATTAAAAAGAATTCAAAAGTGATTACGCATATTGAAAACGGTTCGAACGGCAAAATTGAAGCGGACACGGTTTCAATCTCAAATGAAAACACGTCTTTGGGCGTTGTTGTGGGCGTTGGCGAAATTAAAAAAGGCGAAACAAAAGAATATCAAATTATTAAAGCTTCAAACTCAACCGGCGATTTCCAAAACTTAAGCGAAAATATGCTTTATGAAGTGAAAGAAAAGAAAGGCGCTGACGGTGTTTATCAAATCAGAAAGTTAACGGATGGGGAAGCTCAATTAAAAGCTGAAGAGGCAACTAAAAATCCTTATTGTAAAGACGGAAAATGCACTTCATACAGCAAAGAAGCTTCCAATGCCTGGATTGATAACGAAAAAATCGAAGGGAATGAACAAGCCTCTTTAATGCAAGAAAAATTAAACGAATTGGCTCAGTTGCATGGCACGAATACGGATGATTATCAAGACGCCATTAATTCTTTAACGCCGGATTCTTCCGCCTTAATTGCTTCTCATGCTTCAGAAGTGACTCGTCAAATTTCAAATGCATTAGGGCAACGCTTTTATGATGCCATGGAAAAATCTCACTTTGTTTATAATGGCAAAGTGCATTATAAAGCCCCGAAAGAAACCTCTCGTGTGTGGATGCATTCCTTATATTCCACAAGCGAAAATACAGGCGATAAATCCTTTGAAATGGATACAGTCGGGGTGATTGCCGGTGTGGAAACGCCAATTGATCGAAATTTAAAAGTCGGTGCGGCTTATACCTATTCTTTTGCAGACGGAAAAGGGTTGAACCGCGATACTGAAATTCAAACACATGCCGGTATCGTTTATGGTCAATATCATCCGGGACGCTTCTATGTAAACGGATTTGCCATGTATGGTCAATCAACGGTAACGGAAGAAAGAAAAGTCTTATCTCAAAAGGTTGAGTCAGAATATGATGTCAATATTGCCGCCGCCGAAGTGATTGCCGGTTATAAATTAGGTCCGGTTGTTGTCGGTAAATGGGTGAGCGGTGTTTTATCACCGGAAGCCGGTTTAAGATATGTTTACACGAAACAAAAAGAATATACGGACACATTGGGGCAAACGGTTGAAGCTGCTGATGCGCATGCATTGACGGGTATTTTAGGTGCCAGATACACGGTCGGTTATTCGCTTTCTCCCTCCATTCAATGGTATCCGGAATTGCGCGCCGCTGTCACTTATGACTTTATCTCTCCGACATTGGATAACCAAGTTGTGTTGTTAAACGGTGCGGGTTATTCTCTTGAATCGGAAGAAATGGATAAATTCGGGATTGAAATCGGTTTGAAAATCGGCTTTGAAATCGATAAAAGAACAGAAATTGGTCTTGAATATGAAGGTCTCTTTAAAGGGGATTACACCAACCATACGGGAACGGCAAACGTGAAATATAATTTCTAGGTTGTTTTCCCAAAAGAAAAAGACTTCTCTTAAATTTGTTTAAGGGAAGTTTTTTTATGGATTTTATAAAAAAGATATTGTCTTTTTATTTTTAATCGTGTATGAATGAAAAAAGTTACAAATTTATTTCGAAAGGCTTTAAAAATGAAAATGGAGATGCTTAAAAATCTTTTAAAACATTTTTCCTGTGATATGGCAATAGACCTTGGGACGGCCAATACATTGGTTTATGTTCATGGAAAAGGACTGATTTTAAATGAACCGTCTGTGGTGGCAATTGCGGAACATCGCGGAAAAAAACAAGTGATTGCCGTTGGAAATGAAGCCAAACAAATGCTTGGCAGAACGCCGGGTCAAATTCAAGCCATTCGCCCGTTAAGAGATGGTGTGATTGCTGATTTTGACGTGGCTGATGAAATGATTAAGCGTTTCATTCAAAAAGCCTTGGGCCATAAAGCTTTTGCCCGTCCCATGATTGTGATTTGCGTTCCGTCCGGATCAACGGCGGTTGAAAGAAGAGCCATTCAAGATGCGGCCGATAACTCAAGAGCCAGAAAAGTTTTCTTGATTGAAGAACCGATGGCGGCTGCAATCGGGGCCGGATTGCCGGTGAATGAACCATTCGGCTCTATGGTTGTTGATATCGGCGGGGGAACAACGGAAGTTGCCGTTATTTCTTTGGGCGGTATTGTTTATGCCAGATCCATTCGTGTCGGTGGCGATAAAATGGATGAATCCATTATTTCTTATATCCGCAGAAATCACAGCCTTTTGATTGGCGAAGCTTCAGCTGAGCGCATTAAAAAAGCGATTGCCGCCGCCTCAATTCCGGCAGAAGGAGAGGGAATGACCATCCCTGTTAAAGGTCGTGATTTAAGAAATGGTGTCCCAAAAGAAATCGTTGTGACCGAAAAACAAATTGCCGAAGCTTTGGCAGAACCTGTTTCTCAAATCGTTGAGGCTGTTAAAGTGGCTTTGGAACATATTGATCCTGAATTGGCTTCCGATATTGTGGATAGAGGGATTATGCTCACCGGTGGCGGAGCGTTATTGCGCCGTTTAGATTCCGTTTTAAGAGCTGCAACCGGTTTACCGGTATCTGTTGCCGAAAATGCACTTCAATGTGTGGCTTTAGGGTCCGATATTGCCGTTGAAAAAATCGGAAAATTTGAAAACATTTTAACAAGTATGTATTAATTTAAATAAAAAAGCGGGATAAAAATGGGCAATAAGTTTTTCAGACTGCAACGAATTAAAGAGCAGCTTAAAAGATTTATTGCCCTTGCTTTTGCTTTGTTTTCAGCCTTTTTATTTATTGTTTCAACTCATTCAAAAGCTCTTATTTTTGAAAAAATATCTTCGGCTTCAAGAGAAGCTGTTTCTCCTGTTTTTGATGTTGTTTCAACGCCGTTTGAAAAAATAAGTGAAAAAATGGAGGCGTTTCAAAATTATTTTAACGTTTATGAAGAAAATAAAAAGTTGCGCCTTGAAAATAAAGCCTTAAAAGGCTGGCAAAATAAAGCGCTTTCATTGATGATTGAAAATAAAGAGTTGGCTCATGTTTTAAATTATCAAAAGGATTTGGGGACGCCTTCAAAAACTTTGCCTGTTTTAGCTGAACATCACAGCATTTTTTCCCATTCACTTGTTTTAGCCGGTGGTGAAAATAAAGGGATTCAAAAAGGTAATATTTTATTATTAAACGGCGCGTTATTCGGTCATGTGATTGAAGTGGGAAAAACAACATCCAGAGCTTTAAGATTAACGGATTATTTCTCAAGATTGCCTGTTTTTGTCGGTGACATGAAAGAGCCTGCCATTTTAATGGGGGATAACTCTGATGAACCGGATTTGGTGGCGTTGCCGGAAGAAACGTCGTTAAAAGAAGGGGATTTTGTTTTTTCATCCGGTGTTGCCGGTGTTTATCCGCAAGGTCTTGCTATCGGCTATGTGAAAAAAACAAAGGATGGTTTTAAAGTCCGTTTGATGGAAAATAAAAATAATATCGGTTTTGTTCAAGTGGTTGATTTTGGGACAAGCGGTTTGATTGAAAACACTTGTTTAAATAAGGAAAAAGAGTAATGCGGTTTTTAAAAAAGAAATATTTTTCATATTTTGTTCCTTTTTTCGTGATGCTTTTTTTTGCTTTTTTTGAAGCTGTTTTTTTCGTTCAAGGCAATAAAGATATCTTTTTAATTTCTTTATTAACGTGTTTTACCTTTTATTTTTCAGTTTTTAATCCGAAAAGATTGAATATTTTGTTTATTTTTGTGATCGGTGTTTTTTCGGATATGCTTTTATTTTTCCCCTTGGGTTTTCAATCTTGTATTTTATGTTTGATGGCGTTTTTTGCATATCTGTTTAAACGAAGTTTGCTTTCACTTTCTTTTAAAGGGCAGTGGGCTGTTTTTTGTGGTGTTTTATTGGTTGTTTCTTTAAGTGGCCTTTCTCTTTTATATCTCACGCAAAGTAAATCCGTTTCTTTTCTTTTATTCTTTGCGAATTATTTAACGATCGTTTTAAGTTATCCCTTTATTGCCTCTTTTTGTGCCTTTATTAATCAAAAAACGGGGGCAAACGGATGAGCGCGCCGTGGAAATATGAAAAGGATCGGATTTTTATTCGGCGGTTAATAGCTTTATTGGGGATTTTTTTCTTATTAATTCTGGTTTTAATTTCCAGAGTTTTTTATCTTCAAATCCTGCAAGGCGATCGATATCGTTTGTTGGCGGATAAAAACCGAACTTCCATTCGTTTAACTTTACCCTCCAGAGGCAATATTTTTGATAGAAACGGTGTGAAACTGGCTGAAAATAAAAAGAATTTCCAAGCGGTTTTGATTAAAGAAGAAGCTTTAGATATTCAACAATCCCTTGAAAATTTTGAAAAAATCATATCCCTTGATGAAGATGAAAAGCTAAGGATTCAAAAAGAAATCAAACGAAAACGCCCCTTTATGGCAATCAGAATTAAAGATGGTTTAAGTTTTAGTGAAGCGGCTGCTCTGCATTTAAATGCGCCGGATTTAATGGGGATTCATATTGAAGAAGATTTAATCCGCTCTTATCCGTTAAAGGAAACAAATGCGCATTTAATCGGTTATGTTTCATTGATGAATGACAAAGATTTGGAAGAAAATCCCGATAATCCGCTGGCTGATTTACCGGGGTATCGTATTGGAAGAACGGGTCTTGAAAACTCGTTTGAAGAAAGTTTAAAAGGCACTCCTGGTATCAGAAAAAGAGAGGTGAATGCGTATGGCAGGTCTGTTCGTGTTTTGGAAGAAACACCGGCTTTAAAAGGCGAAAGTTTAAATTTGACCATTGATACAAGGTTACAAGAAATTGCATTAAAAGCGCTTGGAAAAGAATCCGGCAGTGCGATAGTTATGGATGTGAACACCGGTGAAATTTTGGCGATGGTTTCAAGCCCCAGTTATGATACCAATATTTTCACAATGCCGGTGCCTGTTAAAGTTTGGCGTTCTTTAATCGATAATGAAAAACGCCCGCTCCAAAATAAGGCCTTGACGGGAACTTATTCTCCGGGGTCAATTTTTAAATTGGTTGTTGCTTTGGCTGCGCTTGAAAATAAAGTGATTCATCCACATAAGAAATTTTATTGTGGCGGAAAAATCACGATTGGGAACCATGATTTTCATTGTTGGAAACATGGCGGACACGGAATGCTTGATTTAGAAGATGCTTTAATGCATTCGTGCGATGTTTATTTTTATGAAATTGCGCAACAAATTGGTGCTGAAAAAATCATAGAAATGGCAAAGCGATTAGGTTTAGGAGCGCCGGTTGAAATTGGAATTAAAGGGGAAAGGGAAGGTCTTCTTCCCACAAATGAGTGGAAGAAAAAAAGGTTTAATGACAGTTGGCGAACAGGTGATACCGTTAACTTAAGTATCGGGCAGGGTTTTTTAACAACAACGCCGATGCAACTTGCTTTTATGACGGCGCAAATTGCTAACGGCGGTAAAAAAATTAAACCGCATTTGATTCAAGGCATGGGGTTAAATGAAGCAAAATCCTTGGGATTAAAACAATCAAACTTAAACTTGATTAAACGCGGGATGAATAAAGTTGTGAACTATGAAAAAGGAACGGCATACCGCTCCAGAATTAATGTAAATGGTGAAAAAATGGCCGGTAAAACGGCGAGTACACAGGTGCGCCGTATTTCCAAAAAAGAGCGGGCAAAAGGCATTATCAAGCAAGAAGATTTGCCTTGGAAATATCGCGATCATGGAATTTTTGCTGCTTTTGCACCCGTTCAAAACCCAAGGTTTGCCATTGTTGTTATGATTGAACATGGGGGAGGCGGTTCTTCAAGTGCGGCCCCAGTTGCTGCTAAAATTTTAGCCGAAACATTGAAACTTTATCCGAAACAATCAAAAAGGTAAAATCATGCCGTTTTTCAAAGACAGAAACTGTTATCTTAAAAATTATAATCTTTCGCTGACTGATAAAATTAAAGGGTTTAACTATAAGCTGTTACTTTTGGTTTGTTTGGCAGTCTTTATCAGTATCGGAACGCTTTATTCGGCAGCAAATGGAGAATGGCATCCGTGGGCGGATAAACAATTTATGCGTTTTTTGCTCAGTTTAGGGGCGCTTGTTTTTGCTTCTATGATTAATTTAAGACTTTGGATGAAATATGCCTATGTGATCTATGGAATAAGCTTTTGTCTTTTAGTCGGTGTGATGCTTTTTGGTCATGTCGGAATGGGGGCTCAGCGTTGGCTTAATCTGGGTTTTATGAATTTGCAACCGTCTGAATTAATGAAAATTTCATTGGTATTGGCGTTGGCTCGTTATTTTCATGGGGCCACTTTGGCTGAGATTAAATCCATTCGCGGACTGATTGTGCCTGTTTTATTAATGGCTTTTCCCGTTGCGCTCATTTTGGAACAGCCGGATTTGGGAACAGGTTTAATGCTTGTTTTTTGTAGTGGGGCTATTTTCTTTTTGGTGGGCGTTCAAATTTGGAAATTCTTTTTGGTTGGATTGGGCGCTGTTATCAGCGTTCCGATTTTATGGACTTTTTTGCATGAATACCAAAAAAAGCGAGTGCTCACGTTTTTAAACCCCGAGAATGATCCTCTTGGGAGCGGTTACCATATTATGCAATCGAAAATCACTTTAGGATCCGGTGGATTATTTGGGAAAGGTTTTATTCAAAGCACGCAAAGCCGATTGGAATTTATTCCTGAAAAGCAAACCGATTTTATTTTTACGCTGATTGCGGAAGAGTTTGGGTTCTTAGGTGCAACGGCTCTCATCTTGCTTTTTTTCATCATTATTTTATATTGTTTTTATATCGGAATGATTTCAAACAATTATTTCGGCAAAATTTTGGCAACGGGGTTAGGGGTTAATTTTGCCCTGTATGTGTTTATAAATATCGGTATGGTAACAGGGTTATTACCGGTTGTCGGTGTGCCGTTGCCACTGGTTTCTTATGGGGGAACGGCAATGCTAACGCTCTTTTTCGGTTTTGGCCTTGTTCAATCGGTTTATATTAATAAAGAAATGGTTATAGGCCGGAATGGTTCTATTGATGATGACTAGGGAGATAAGATGACTGAGGCGGACAGACTTTTAGACGAAGCTTTTTTAGCATATAATAATAAAGATTTTGATGAAGCGGAAGATTTGGCGCGTTCTGTTTTAACTTTGATGCCTTCTTCAGGAGACGGGCTTTATCTTTTGGGTTTAATTGCCGGTAAAAAAAATGCCTTCGAACCGGCAGAAAAACTTTTATATCAAGCCGTTCATCTTTATCCTGAAAATAAACAGTATAAATTAAGCTTGGGTTTTGTGCTTGAAAAACAAGGGCGTTTGGATGAAGCACTTTCGTTTTATGAAGAGTTTAAAGAGGATGCTTTTGTTCTTTCGCAAATCGGATTTATTTACCTTCAAAAAGGGTTGGTTGATTTTGCTAAAAGCGCCTTTGATAAAGCGTTAAGTTTAAACGAGTCTGTTTTAACGGCTTATATCGGATTGGCGCTTCTTTTAAGGCGTGAAGAAAATTTTGATGAAGCTTTAAGTGTTTTGCAAAAAGCTCTTTCGTTTGGAAAAAGCGCTGAACTTTTATATCAACTGGCGCAAACATCAAGATTGTTAAAGAAAAATAACCAAGCCCTTTCTTATATTAAAGAAGCTTTGGCACTTGAAGAAACAGCCGCCTTTTATAATGAAGAAGGGTTGATTTATGAGGCTATGAAAACTTATTCAGCCGCTTTTTTAAGTTATGAAGACGCTATTCGTTTAAATTCTTATTATGCAGATGCCTATGCTAACATGGGTAATCTTTATTTTAAAGAGGGAAAGCTCAATAAAGCTGAAGATGCTTATAAAAGAGCAATCGGTATTGATTCATCGTTTTTAAATGCGCATCATAATTTGGCGCTTGTTCTTCATAAACAAGGACGTGTCGGCGAATGTTTGGAACATTTCAGAAGCGCCATCTTAATCAATCCGAAGCATATTTCTTCACTTTATAATTTAGCCGTTATTTTAGAAGAATCCGGGGAATATAGTGAAGCGGCCGGTCTTTATTTTAACTTACTTGTTTTGGATAACACGTTGCCTGATATTGAATTTCGCATTGCTCAGGTTTTGTCCTTGTTGGCGCAAACGGGTAAAAAAGAAAAGAAACAAGCCTTGACTTTTATTGAAGGTTGGGTGAAAAATTTTCCGGATAATGTTGTTGCGCTTTACACTCAAAAAGCCTTAACGGGTAAAAAAGTTGATGAAGCATTGGCGCAAAAATATAGCGAAGCGCTTTATGATTCTTTTGCCTCTTCTTATGATAAGGTGATGGAAAAGCTTGAATCCAAGTCATTGGCGGAAATCCTTAACGCTTTGCCACGGCGAAAATGGAACCATGTCTTAGATGCTGCTTGCGGAACGGGAACTTTTGCTTTAAAATTTGAGCAAGAATATGATTCTCTAACAGGGGTTGATATTTCAAAAAATATGCTTGTGGAAGCTGACAAAACCTTTAAATACACCCGTTTGGTTCATCAAGATATTTCTTCCTTCCTTCAAGAGGATAAAAAAGAATATTCCCTCATTGTTGCTTCGGATGTTATTGGCTATTTGCCACAAGTGGACCAGTTGTTTAAAGCGGTGTATGCCAAGCTGGAAGAGAAGGGGATTTTTGCCTTTACGTTTGAAACGAATGACTTATTAAAAGAAGGAGAGCTTCAACCTTCGGGGCGCATGGTTTATCCCACCGCACCTTTAAAAGATCTTCTTTTAAAACAAAACTTTAAAATTGAGGTGCAAAAAGAATTCTTAATGAGAAAAGAAGGAACTTCTTTTGCCAAGGGAATGCTTTTTGTTGTTTCTAAATAACTTTAAAGCGTTTCCATCCATTCTTTTAAAGCTTTTTTAGCACGTTCGGTATAAGCTTTTTTTCTGTCCTGTCCTTTGAGTTTCTTTTTCCCTTGAGGGGTTTCAATTTCGGGGAAAAGACCGAAATTGATGTTCATTGGTTGAAAAGTGCTTTCTTCGGCTTCTTTTGTAATATGACATAACATAGCCCCCAGCGCCGTTTCTTTCGGCGGTAATAAACAATTCTCATTCGCCGTGAAAAGACCTGCTAATAACCCCATGGCAGCACTTTCAATATATCCTTCACAACCGCTTAATTGTCCGGCCAGCTTAATGTTTGGTTTTTCTTTTAACCCTAAATATTCGTTTAAAACTTTTGGCCCGCAAACAAAGGTGTTTCGATGAATCCCGCCTAATCTTGCAAAAACAGCATTTTTAAGCGCCGGGATAAGAGAAAAAACTTCCTTTTGTGCGCCATAAGTTAGTTTTGTTTGAAAGCCGACCAGATTCATCAACGTTCCTTGCTTGTTTTCTTTTCGAAGTTGAACAACAGCAAACGGACGGCGCCCGTCTTCATTTGGATTTCGAAGCCCGACAGGTTTCATCGGTCCGAATAAAAGTGTTTGCCTTCCGCGTTCAGCCATCACTTCAACCGGCAAACATCCCTCAAAATAAGGTGTGTTTTTTTCAAAGTCTTTAAAGGCAACTTTTTCGCCGGCTAAAAGTGCATCAATAAAGGCATTATATTCTTCTTTTGAAAGAGCGCAGTTTAAATAATCCTGACCGTCCCCTTTATCATAACGAGATTGATACCAAGCTTTTGACATGTCAATACTGTCCGTATAAACAATTGGTGCAATGGCGTCAAAAAAGTGCAAAGAATCGCTTTTGGTGATTTTCATTAATTCTTTTGCCATATTCTCTGAAGTCAAGGGTCCTGTTGCCAAAATAACAGGTTCATCTGTATTTGGAAAGCAAGCCTCTTTTTCTTCATAAGAAAATAAGGGATGACTTTTAAGTTTTTGAGTGATATAGGAGGCAAATTCCGCTCTGTTAACCGCTAAAGCAGCTCCGGCCGGCACTTTTGTCGCATCGGCAGCTTCCATGATTAATGAGCCCATGCACCTCATTTCTTCATGCATTAACCCAACCGCATTGATTTCATGGTCATCACTTCTTAATGAATTGGAGCAAACAAGTTCGCCGAAAAGATTTGTTTTATGGGCCGGTGTTGTTTTTGAGGGGCGCATTTCAATCATGTGAACTTGAATGCCTCTTTTTAATAATTGCCAGGCTGCCTCTGAGCCTGCCAAACCGCCACCGATAATTAAAACTTTTTTGCTCATTTTTTGTTTCCTTTTTTTATCTTTTATGGTATCTTATTTAAAATAAATTTAATTAGCCATATTTATAGCATAAAAATGATTAAAAATAAACTTTTTTATCTCTTTGGTATTTGTTTTTTCGTATTCTTAACCCCTCATGGAGGTTGGACTCGTTCTTTTAGTGATGAAATTATTTCTAAGATGAATGAAATTAAAGAATATAATGAGGAACAGGCGAAAAACAGACAATCTATTCATGAATATACTCAAAAAAATTCAAAAGAGGCGATTGACCAAGAAGAAGCCTATTGGGATTTGGCTTTTCATGCTAAATTTGCCGATTATGGGGATAAAGATAGTCAATATATCATTGCAAAAGCCTATGAAACGGGTCAATATACGGCTGTTAATTTAAAAAAAGCGTTGGCGTTTTATAAAAAGGCGGCAGAAAACGGACATTTGGAAGCAGCCATGAAAGTCGGGCGCATTTATCTTGAGGAAAAATGGGTTCAAAAAGATGAAGAAAAAGCGCTTTATTACTATTTAAAGGCCGTCAAACAAGAGTATGCCCCGGCGCAAATGAAAGTGGCTGAGTTATATGAAAAAAACGGGGAATATGAAAAAGCTTATCAATATATGGAATCTGCCTTAAAGCAAATGTTCCCGCATGAAAAGAATTTAGAAATGCGCTCTCCTGATTTAATAAGGTTATCCCAAAAAATTCATAAAGATAAGATAATAGAAAAAGAAGGCTCTTATGATTTGAGCGCGAATGAGGAGTTTTAAACCATGCAAAAACCCATCATTTATTCAGCGCCGATGGCCGGTATTACGGATAAACCGTTTCGCCTTATTTTAAGAAAGTTTACCAATCAACCGATTTATACGGAAATGATCGGTATTGCAACGCTTTTTTTTAATCATCCGCAAACAAGAAAAATGCTTCAAATTTCGGATGAAAAAAATTTGATTGTTCAGCTGGTCGGGATTGAAGAAAAATATATGGTTTCTGCCGCTAAAGAAGCTTATTTTTATGGAGCAAAAGGAATTGATATCAACATGGGCTGTCCGGTTAAAAAGTTAATAACAAACGGATCGGGGGCTTCTTTAATGAAAGATACGGCAACGGCTTGTCGATTGGTTGAGGCGGTGAAAAAGGCAGTTGACATTCCCGTTTCGGTTAAAACAAGAACCGGCTGGGATGAAACAAGTTTAAATGTTGTTGACTTTGCTTTAGCACTTGAAACAGCCGGAGCGGACAGAGTCACCGTTCATGGAAGAACAAAAACGCAAGGGTATGGGGGCGCTGTAAATTATGATTTAATCCGCAAGGTAAAAGAACAGCTCAAAATTCCTGTTATTGCCAATGGGGACATTGTTGATAAATCGTCTGCAATAAGTGTTTTAGCAAAAACCAAGGCAGATGGGTTAATGGTGGGAAGAGGGTTGCTCGGAAAACCATGGCTTTTAAATGAAATAGATGACACGCCATTTCCCTCTTTTATGCTTTCTGAGCTTGTTTTGGAACACTTGGATTTAATGCTTTCTTATTATGGATTGCATGGCTTAATGGTGGCCAGAAAACATTTGGCCTGGTATGCATCCGGATTTGAGGGGAAAGCTGATTTTTGCAATCAGGTATATGCGGAAAAAGAGGTTGACAAAGTTCAAAAAATTATTAAAGATTTTTTTAATAAAAGAATTAGTTATCAAAAAAAGGAGACGATATGAGAATCATCATTGCGGGGGCCGGTCAAGTCGGGGTCGGATTGGCAAAGTATTTAAGAGCCGAAAATCATGATATTGTTTTGATTGATAATAATATTGATCATTTAGGCAATTTAAGTGAACAATTGGACATCCAAACGATAGAGGGCTCTTCGGCCTTACCGTCTGTTTTGGAAAAAGCAGGGGCTGCCCAAGCGGATATTTTCTTGGCCGTCACCGGAAATGATGAAACAAATATTGTGGCATGCGGTGTTGCAGATGCGATTTATAGGATTCCGCAACGTATTGTCAGGATTTCCGCCCATGAATATTTAGTTAAAAAATATAAAGATTATTTAATTGGTCAAAATTTAGATGTTGTCTTATCGCCGGAAGAAGAAACGGCGCGTCATGTGCTTGATAATTTAAGCATTTCATCTGGTGTTGATCTTTATAATTTGGCAGATGGATGTGCACGTGTCGTCGGGTTAAGGTGCAAAAAAACATCATTGATGTTTTCAAAAACAGTTCCTGAAATTGAAACGTTGCTTAAGGATATTAGAGCAAAGGTTATTGCCGTTAAAAGAAGACATCGTCTTGTATCGCTGGAAAAAGCTCTTGTTCGGGCTTCAGATGATGTTTATTTTGTTGTGGCCGAAAGTGATTTTCAACAATTTTTGGATATCTTGTCTTATCAAAAAATTGATCCGGATTGTGTGATGATTTTCGGGGGTGGCAAAGTGGGGTATCAATTGGCAAAATTAATGGAATCTTCTCATTTTTGCAAAAATATCACTATTGTTGAAAAAGATGAAAATCGGGCTCGTTATTTGGCTGAGCGCCTTAATTCAAGTGTTGTGATTCATGGCGATGGGTTAGATGACTCTTTGATTGAAGATTTAAATCTTAAAAATTATCAAATTGCGATTGCGACCACTCAATCAGATGAAAGCAATGTTTTGCTTTCCATGGTTTCAAAGCGAAATAATATGGATAAAACCTGCGCACTTATTCATAATCAGCTTTATAATGATCTTCTTTTTGAAATGGGGGTTGATGTTTCAATTGATCCGAACGCCGTTTTAGTGTCTTCCATTTTGCAACATATTCGCAAAGGCAAGGTCAAAGGCGATTATTTTATCAGTTCAGGCGTTGGCGAGATTTTGGAAGTTGAAGCGATTGAAACGGCAAAAATCACGCATAAACCGATTGGAAAGTTGAAAGTGCCGGCGGGTGTGATGATTGCTGGGATTGTTCGAAACGGAATTTTTACATTGCCGGCCCCTGATTTTCAAATTGAAAGTAAAGACAGGGTGATTCTTTTTGTTGAACGCGGTCACGTTAAAGATGCTGAAAGTTTGTTTACCGTCGGGTTTAACTTTTTTTAATAAAGGGTGTTAAATGAAAAAAGAGTTGTGCGGCATTCAAGAAGGATATCAACCGTTTGTGATTCAAAAGCTTATGAAAAAAAATAAGCTTCATTGTCATGTGGCCTCTAATGAAGTTCAGCTCTTTTTTTTAAAGGAAATTTTTTCTTGCCTTGACCCTTCAATCAATGTGTTAACCTTTTTGGAATGGGATACTGTTCCTTATGACAGGGTTTCTCCTAAAAGCGATATTGAAGGAGAGCGTATTGAAACGCTTTGTTGTTTGGCAAATCATGATTTTCAGGGGAAAACCCTTATTTTAACAACGCCGGCTGCCATATTGCAAAAAGTGCCGCCTGCTTCTTATTTTAAAGGGGCTGTTTTTAATTTAGAAAAAGGGGATATTGTCTCCTTTGAAAAGTTAAAATCTTTTTTGCATAAAAATGGATATAAGGCGGTAAATACTGTTGTTAATCAAGGAGAATATGCTTTAAGAGGCGGATTGATTGACATTTATCCGGCCGGTAATTTGCATCCCGTTCGGCTTGATTTTTTTGATGATGAGTTGGATGAAATTAAATCTTTTGATGAGTTAACCCAGCGCACCCTTCAATCGCTTCAAAGTGTTTCTTTAAAGCCGATGGCTGAGTTTGATTTTGAAGAAGAAAGCGTGAAGCGGTTTCGAACAAGGTATCGCTCATTGTTTTTTAATGTCTCGGAAGATTATATTTATGAAGCGGTTTCCAATAAAATTTTTACCGCGGGTTTAGAGCATTTTTTGCCTCTTTTTCATGAAGAATTGGTTCCGTTTTTTTCATATTTGGAAGAAGCCAGCTTTTCGTTTGATTTTCAAACGCTTCGGTCATTGGAAGCAAAAGAAGAACAAATTTTTGAATATTATGAAGCAAGAAAAGAAACCCAACCCTCAACTTATTTAGAGGAAGTTCAAAAATATAATCCCGTGCCGATAGAAGAAATGTTTTTATCCGTCTCAAATCTTTTATCCTTGCTGGATGATAAAGAATTTTATACTTTTTCGCCGTTTAAAGAGCCTGGGAAAGAAGATATGGCGTCTATAAAAGGAAAAAGTTTTGTTGATGTGCGCCTTCAAAATGCCAATGAAGTTTTTAAAGAAGTTGCTTCCTATATCCAAAAGAATGAAAAAAAGGTGATCCTTACGGCTTCTTCATTTGGGGCAGGGGAACGCTTAAAAGGATTGCTTCGGGAAGAGGGGGTTGAGCTTTTTTCGGCTGAAACTTTTTCTGAAGCTTTAAAAAAAGCGCCGGCCCTTTTAATTAGTCCGTTTGAAACGGGATTTGAAACAAAAGAGTTTGTTTTAATAACGGAAACGGATATTTTGGGTGAGCGTATTATCAGAAAACCCAAAAAAGCCAAAACGGCGAATTTTATTGCGGATATCAGTGCGTTAAATAAAGATGATTTGGTTGTTCATCAAAAACATGGCGTTGGGCGTTTTTTGGGATTGGTTCCGTTAAAAATAAACGAAACGGTGCATGATTGCCTTGAAATTTTATATGACGGAGGAGATAAACTTTTTATTCCGGTTGAAAATTTGGAGGTTCTTTCAAAATTCGGATCGCAAAATCAAGCGCTGGATCATTTAGGGTCGCAAAGTTTTATAACCAGAAAAAATAAGGTTAAAAAAGATTTGTTTGCCATGGCGGAAAAATTAATTCAAACCGCATCGTTAAGAGAGCTTGAAACCAAAGACAAAGTTTTGGCGCCTCATGGAATATATCAGGAATTTTGCGCCAGATTTCCTTATGTTGAAACAGATGACCAACTGAAAACCATTCAGGAAATTGAGCAAGATTTATCGCTTGGAAAACCAATGGATCGTTTGGTTTGCGGAGATGTTGGGTTTGGCAAGACGGAGATTGCTCTTCGAACGGCTTTTTTATGCGCTTATGCCGGTTTTCAAGTGGCGCTTGTTGTTCCCACAACGCTTCTTGCCATGCAACATGCCTCAACATTTGAAAAACGCTTTAAAGGCTTTCCCATTCGTATTGCCGCTCTTTCTCGATTGGTGACGAGCCAAAAAGCAAAACTTATTCATAAAGAAATTGAAAAAGGAACTGTTGATATTGTTATCGGAACACATGCCGTTTTATCAAAACAAATTAAATTTAAAAATCTTGGGCTTGTGATTGTTGATGAAGAACAACATTTCGGGGTGACGCATAAAGAACGGCTTAAGGAACTTCAAAAAGGGGTTCATGTTTTAACCTTAACGGCAACACCGATTCCAAGAACATTGCAACTTTCGTTATCTGGTGTGCGCTCGCTTTCGGTGATTGCGACGCCACCGGTTGACAGGTTAGCCGTTAAAACCTTTGTGATGCCTTTTGACGGTGTGATTATTAAAGAGGCGATTTTAAGAGAACATTTTAGGGGGGGACAATCTTTTTATGTTTGCCCGCGCATTTCTGATATGGCTGAAATTGAGGAGATGCTTAAAAAGTTGTTACCGGATATAAAAGTTGTTAAAGCGCATGGACAAATGCCGGCAAAAGAGCTTGAAAAAATTATGTCTGATTTTAGTCAACATAAATATGATGTTTTATTGGCAACAAGCATTGTTGAATCCGGATTGGATATGCCTCTAGTGAACACGATTATTATTCATAAGGCTGATATGTTTGGTTTATCTGCCTTATATCAAATGCGTGGGCGCGTTGGCCGTGGGAAATTAAGAGCCTATGCCTATTTGATTACCCCGCCGTTTAAAAAATTATCTCCAACCGCTGAAAAACGATTAACTGTGATGCAAAATTTGGATTCATTGGGAGCAGGGTTTACCTTAGCCAGTCATGATTTGGATATCAGAGGGGCCGGTAATCTTTTGGGAGATGAGCAATCCGGTCATATAAAAGAAGTCGGGATTGCGCTTTATCAAAAAATGCTTCAAGAGGCCATTTCCTCTTTAAAAGCCGATAAGATGGCAAATTTTAAGGAAGATGCTGATTTTTCTCCGCAAATTTCAATGGGATTTTCGGTATTAATTCCGGATACTTATGTGAATGATTTGTCCGTTCGTATGGAGCTTTATCAACGAATTTCAGAAATATCGGATGAAAATGAAATTGATTCTTTTACAGCGGAGCTGATTGACAGATTTGGTCCTTATCCGAAAGAAGTTGCCAATCTTTTTGATACGGTTAAGTTAAAAATTTTAGCTAAACATGCCCATATTGAACGGCTTGACGTTGGGCCTAAAGGTGCCTCAATCAGTTTTTATCAAAATATTTTCCCTAATCCGGCCGGGTTGATTCAGTATATAACAAGTCAAATGGGAACCATTCAAATCAAACCCGATCAAAAGTTAACCGTTATTCGTCCTTGGCGTAATCAAGAAGAGCGCTTAAAAGGTATCGAAGCGATTTTAAGCAAAATTGCGGGATTAGCCAAAGCCGTTCAATCTTAAAAATGAAAAGGGTTCAAGATTTATTTTAAAACGGAATTTTGAATTTTTCCTTTTAAAAACAGCTCAATATTTTTTAAAGTTGTTTCATTGATTCTGTTTAAAGCATCAATCGAGTTAAAGGCGATATGCGGTGTGGCGATAACGTTTTTAAATTGCAACAACTTTAAATTAAGGGCAGAATCTAGCAAAAAGTCATTGTTTTTAAATAATTCATTTTTAAGTTCAATATCATCATGAATTAAAAAGTCTTCATTTTCAAGAACGTCCAGACCGGCACCGCCGACAATCCCTTTTTTAAGGGCGATATATAAGGCTTCCGTATCAATCAAATCTCCACGGGCTGTATTTAGGATGATAACTCCTTTTTTCATTTGATTAAAGGCTTTTTCATTTAACAAATGATAATTTTGGGGTGTTGAAGGAACATGAAGGGAAATCACATCCGCTTTTTTATAAATTTCCTCTAAAGAAGAAACATATAATTCTTTTAATTCTTCTTTCGGATATAAATCATAAGCTAATACATTCATACCAAAGCCTTGGGCCAGTTTAATCATGTGTTGCCCAATGGAGCCGGTTCCGATAATTCCAATGGTTTTCCCCATTAAATCAATGCCCATATAGGAGGGGATTTCAACATGGTTATGCGCCATACCGTTTCGCCCTTGGATAATGTGTCTTGCTAAATTTAACAATAAACCGAAAGAAAATTCAGCAACGGTTGTTTCTCCATATCTGGGAACATTTAAAACTTCAATACCTCTTTTTTTGCAATACTCTAAATCAATATGATTAAATCCGGTTGATCTGGTTACAATTAGTTTTAAATTTTTAAAATAATCCAATCTTTTGGTGTCAAGCGATTCTGAATGAACGAAAACAGAAATAATTTCAGCTTTTTTATAAGGAGCAAGCTCTTTTTTATCAATATGATTTAAGCTTTCTTTAAAAAGAACGGGAGTTATCTTTTTTTGTTTGGTCTTATGAAGATAATCGGCTAAAATATCATCAGCGTTAAAAAATAAAACATCAGTCATTGATTCCCCTTTCTTTTTTGTTTGAAACGAGAATAATATAGGATTACTAATGAGTGCCGTCAATAGAAAAGTTATTGATTATGTAAAAGATTTAAAATATTGGAGATAACTTTTTTTAAGTCTTTACGGTGAACAACCTGATCAATCATACCATGTTCCAATAAATAACTGGATTGTTGGAAATTAGACGGTAATTTTTCTCTGACAATTTGTTCAATCACGCGTTTCCCCGCAAATCCGATTGCAGCTCCCGGTTCTGCCAAAGCAATATCGCCTAACATGGCAAAAGAAGCGGTTACCCCACCCATGGTCGGATCTGAAAGTAAAGTAATATAAGGTAATTTCTTTGCTTTTAATTTTTTAACGGCAATCGTTGTTCTTGCCATCTGCATTAATGAAAGCATTCCTTCTTGCATGCGCGCTCCACCGGAAGCCGGCACTAAGATAAGAGCAGCTTCTTGAAGCAGAGCCAATTGGGCGGCCGTTATAATTGCTTCTCCAACGGCCGTTCCCATTGACCCACCCATAAATGAAAAATCAAAGACACCGATAACTGAGGCATGCCCGCCGATAAATCCATGGGCAACAACAATGGCGTCTTCGTGTTTGGTTTTTTTTCTGGCTTTTTTTAAGCGGTCTGTATATTTTTCCAAATCGGCAAATTTAAGAGGATCTTCTTTAACTTTCGGAAGTTGAATTAATGTATATTCCCCTCGGTCAAAAAGCATTTCAAGTCTTTTTAAAACCGGAAGGCGAAAGTGATGATCGCAATAAGGACAAACAAAATCCTTTTTTTCAATTTCGGCATGAAACAGCATTGCACCGCAATCAGGGCATCTGTCCCAATAGTTGTTTGGAATTTCTTTTTGTGTTGCCGCTTTTTTAACGGTTGGTCTGGTTAACCTGCTGAGCCAGTTCATAAAAAAACCTATTTTTTGTTGTTTAATGCTTCGTTAATTGATTTTCCGGCTTTAAAGAACGGAACTTTCTTTGATGAAACTTCAACTTTTTCACCTGTTTTAGGGTTGCGGCCTGTTCTTGGTTTACGTTCTCTGACGGATAAAACGCCAAAGCCGCGCAATTCAACGCGGTTGCCTTTTACAAGGGCTTTTGTGATTTCTTTAAAAACAGTGGAAACAACGTTTTCGGCATCTGTTTTTGTTAAGTTTGTTTGTTCTGCTAATTTTGCAACGAGTTCTGATTTAATCATTTTTTTCTTCCTTTCATAAAAAATGTAAACCTATTTTAAACATTGACCTGTTACTTGTCAAGAAAAAAAGAGCTTTTTTTGTGACAAATTTATGTCAAAGTCTATATGGTATATATAGTTAGAGGAGGGCATTCTTTCTTTTTTATGGCAATTTATCGTTTGCTTTTTGATGTTTTGGAAGCAAAGACCACTTTAAATCATAAGGGTGATGTGTTTTAAAGAATTTTTTTGGATCGCTTAAGAACCATTCATTCCTGATTTTTTTTGAATTTTTAATGCGTCCGCTTTTAATCTTTTTCTCTCTGATTTTTAAGGCTCTTTTATAATCTTTATCATTTTTAATCCCTTGAAGAGAGGCATTCCCTCCACCCCAGGTCACATCTAAAAGATACCATTTCTTGTTTATTTTAACGCCATTCCAAGCATGGGGAGACCCTTCTGCCAACCCTTCAATTTCAACGGCTTTCAATCCTGCTTTTTTAGCCATGTGTAAATAAAGATTGGTTAAATGGCGGCAAACGCCTCGTCTTGTCTTTAATGTTTCTTGAGGTGTTTGTTTGAAATTTGAAATTTTATTTTCCGCATCTTTGTGGGAGCTTATCGGTGCTTTTTTTCTTGACCATTCATATCCTGATTCATATTCATACATATCATATTGGATATGGTAAACAATAAAGGCAAAAATCACTCTGGCTTTTAATTCTTCGTTATTTTTATATGGTTCAATCAAATAATTTGTTAAACTGTCTAAATTATTTAAATATTTTTCAGGTACGCGGTATGCGCGCGAATCGGCATCTCCATAAAATGTTTTGGAATAACCAATTGAAGAAAAAGATAAAATTAAAAATAAGCATACGACTAATCTGATCATAATTCATTATAGCATTTTTTTTTAAATTGCAAAAATTTTATTGTAAAAAAGGTAAAATAAGTGTATTTTAAGCTTAAAAGGGAAGGGTTGAATGCCAAGAAGAATCCATAAAACAGAATATCATCATTTGGAAATGCCATTTATGTTTGATATGGTTTGCAAAAATAAAAAACCATATAACATTGACATCTTATTTCTTTATAAATATCCGGCAAAAGGAGGGGAAAGACCGTCTGTTTTTGCATTAAATCCAAAAGCCAGACGCCTTCATTTTTTTATGACCCGTTTGTTTTTAAAATATTTAGAGGAAGAGGATAAATCCGATTTTCCGATTGAGTGGGATGAAAATTTTTCGCCTCATTCAAAATACCTTCATTATCGGGAATATCCTTATGCGCCGGATAATGAATTAAAACGATATATTTCTTCCACATTAGCTTCGGTGTTTTCGCATTATTTAAAAGAGCAAAAAGGCATTGAAATGGAGCGGGTTGATTATTTATTTGCTGATCTTAACTTTGTTTCTTTTAATTTTATGATTCAAAATTGCACCCCGTTAAAACCTTTAAAAATTAAATCATATAATAAAGTAAGGTATGTTTATCCGCTTTATGATGACATAAATGAGAGGAGTTAAAAAAGCTTTTCTTTTTACTTGATTTTTTAATCAAACTCAGGTAATTTCTTGTAAAGATTTTCAATTTAAAGGATAAAAAATGTTTTCAAAAACCGAACGAATGTTGGCTTTTCGCTATTTAAAATCAAGAAAAAGAACGGGATTTGTTTCCGTTATTGCCGGTTTTTCTTTTTTAGGGATTATGCTTGGTGTTGCCACTTTAATCATTGTTATGAGTGTTATGAACGGATTTAAAGAAGAATTGCTCAGCCGTGTTTTAGGGATTAATGGGCAATTGGGAGTTTATCCGGTTTTTGGCCCTTATCTTGAAAATTTTGATGAAAAAGTCAAGGTGATGCAACAAGTTCAAAATATTGCTCATGTTGTTCCTGTTGTTGACGGACAAGTTATGGTTTCTTCTGATGCAGCTTCGGCCGGTGTTATGGTGCGTGGAATGAAAAAAGATGATTTCATTAAACGTCCGCTTTTAGGGGGATCATATAAAGGGATTGATCTGCAAGAATTTATGGATAGTCAGGTTATTTTGGGCTATCGTTTGGCGCGCAGGTTGGGGTTAAGACCGGGGGATACGGTGTCCTTAGTTTCGCCAAAGGGGAATATCACGGCGTTTGGCACTATTCCGAAAATGAAAGCTTACACGGTTTTAGGCGTTTTTGATAGTGGCATGAGTGAATATGATGCTAACTTTTTGTTTATGCCGTTAGAAGAAGCTCAAAAATTTTTTGTGACAGGAGGAAAAGTTTCGCATTTGGAAGTTTTCACCAATAAAGGGGCAGATTATGAAGAAATTGCGCATGAAGCTTTCTCTTCAATCGGACGGGATGCGCAAATTCAAGATTGGCGCTATACTAACCAAGCTTTTTTCAATGCCATTGAAGTTGAAAGAAATGTGATGTTTTTAATCTTAACATTGATTATTATTGTCGCTGCTTTTAATATGATTTCGGGGCTGATTATGTTGGTTCAAGATAAAACAAAAGATATTGCTGTTTTAAGAACAATGGGAATGAGCAGAGGTTCTATCCAACGTGTATTTTTAATGTCCGGCTTAACAATCGGTGTGGTCGGCACTTTTGCCGGCTTTGGACTTGGTCTTCTTTTTTGCGAAAACATTGATGCGATTAAAGAATTTTTGGAAGGTTTATCCGGTAAAGAGCTTTTTTCGGCTGAAATTTATTTCCTTTCAAAACTTCCGGCCAAAGTTGAGATGGGTGAAGTGATGATGGTGGTTGTAATGAGTTTGGTTTTATCTTTGCTTTCAACAATTTATCCTTCATATAAAGCAAGCAAAACAGATCCGGTGGAGGCGTTAAGATATGAATAATCGTCCGGCAATTGAATTGGTGAGTATCAGCCGTTTTTATGGTAAAAAAGAAACCAGATTAGACGTTTTAAAAGACATTAACTTTGCCTTGAATAAAGGGGAAATTACGGCGCTTGTCGGGCCGTCCGGTTCGGGAAAGTCAACGCTTTTACATATTACCGGTTTGCTCGATCAACCAAGTGGTGGTCAAATTTTTGTTCAAGGTAAAGATGTTTCTTGTGCTTCAGATAAAGAAAGAACTTTATTGCGTCGCAAAGAAATCGGATTTGTTTATCAATATCATTTGTTATTGCCTGATTTTAACGCGCTTGAAAATGTTATGTTACCGCAACTGATTAATGGTAAAAGTGAAAAACAGGCGAAAGGGCGCGCTGAAGAATTGTTGGAGCTGGTTGGGTTAAAGCATCGTTTAATGCATCGCTCCGGTGAACTTTCGGGAGGGGAACAACAACGTGTTGCGATTGCAAGAGCATTGGCAAATGAACCCTCTGTTTTATTGGCGGATGAACCAACGGGGAACTTGGATCCGAAAACGGCGGAAGGAGTTTTTCAAACGCTTCTTTCTTTGGTAAAAGAAAAAAAATTGTCAGCTTTAATTGCGACACATAACCCGGAATTGGCGCTTCAAATGGACCGACAAATCAGCGTTCAAAACGGCTTAATTAAAGAAGGATGATATATAAGGAATAGGGGGGGTATTTTATGTTAAAGTGTTGCTTTAATATATTTTGTTATCTGTTTGTTTTTAATATATTTTTTCTTTCGAATATGGCGATAGCGAAAGTGGCTGCTTTTTTGCGGGTTAAAGATGAGATTAAAACGATTGAGCCTTGTTTAAATTCAATTGATGGCGTGTTTGACAAGATTGTGATCATTCATTCGAATGAAAAAGATGATGGGTCTGTTTTGTTTATGAATGAATGGTGTTCCAAGAGAAAAGAGTGTGAAATTCATGAATATCCGCACCTTGTGATTCCCTCTCATGATAAACGTTATAAATCAAAAGTTCTATTTGAAAATACCTTAGCAGCTTACAACAATTTTGGTCTTTCATTTTTTGAACCAGAAGAATGGGTTGTTAAAATTGATGCCGATCAAGTGTATATTAAAGAAAGATTGAAAAAAGCGGTTCGTTTTGTGCAAGATGAAGGCAAGGAAAATATAAAATATTTTTTTGTCGGGTATAACACGTTTCCTTGGAATGATTATTTGGTAAAGTTTAAAGCAAGAGAGCTGAATGGTACCGGTGGGGACAGTTATTTTGTTAAAAGAAAAAATATTGAGAGTTTTGGACACAGAAGGGTTTATGAACATCTTCGAGTCAAAAATATTAAAAGCTCTTATCGTTTAGGGGGACCTGTTTGGTTTCATTTTATGAAAAAATTGAAATCCAATGGGGTGATTAGAGAAAATAATACGGCATCAGAAAATGAAGTTTCTTTTTTGTCAAAAGAAGAACGGGATTTGTTTGAAAAAGAAATTCGCCCGCTTTTAAAAAATTCGCCGTATTATAATTTGAAACTTGAAAAAGAATAATTTTCCTTGCTGATTTTGATTATTTTGTTAAAATGTGCTTTCCTTTTTAAGTTATTTAGAGCTCCGAACTACATCTTAAACTTTTAAATAAAAAAAAGACTCTGCTGTATTCGCAAAGCCTTTTTTGAACTGGTAGCTTCAAGAGGGGATCGAACCCTTTGACAGATGGATTATGAGCCATCCGCTTTGCCTCTATAGCTATTCCGCCATCGGATAG
>JAFXIF010000054.1 GCA_017533325.1 Alphaproteobacteria bacterium | reverse complement strand
CATTGATGCCAATGGTATTGTGAATGTTTCTGCAAAAGATAAAGCAACCGGTAAGGAACAAAACATTCGCATTCAAGCTTCAGGTGGTTTAAAAGATGACGATATCGAAAAAATGATTAAAGAAGCTGAACAACACGCTGAAGAAGATAAAAAAATCAAAGAGGCAATCGAAGCAAGAAATCATGCAGATGCAATGATTCATGAAACAGAAAAATAACTTAAAGAACATGGTGATAAAATTGGTTCTTCTGAAAAAGAAGGAATTGAAAAAGCCGTTCAAGAGTTAAAAGATGTTTTAGATAGTAATGATGCTGATCGTATTAAAGAAAAAACAAATGCCTTAACTCAAGCTTCTTTGAAATTGGGTGAAGCGATGTATAAAGCAAGCCAAGCTCAATCCGCTGAGGCAGGACAAAGCGAAACATCTGAACCTGATTCAAAAGCTGATGATACGGTTGTTGATGCTGATTTTGAAGAAGTGAAAAAATAATATTTTTGAAAATTGACAAAAGGGGGTGTTGAGGGAGCTCAACGCCTCTTTTTTGTTTTGAAAAGGCCACAGGTAGGTCTTGCAAAATAAAGCATAAAATGCTATGTTGAAAAAAATTAAATTTAACAGAAGGTAAAACCAGTGACAACACAAAATTATTATGATTTATTGGGCGTTGAAAAGTCCGCCTCTTTTGATGAAATTAAAAGGGCCTTTCGCGTAAAGGCAAAAGAGTGTCACCCAGATTATCATCCGGGAGATACGGCGGCTGAAGCGAAGTTTAAAGAAATTAATGAAGCGTATGAAGTGTTGAAAGATGACCAAAAGCGTGCGGCTTATGATAGATATGGTCATCAAGCTTACACCAGTGGAATGAATGGAGCCGGTGGAGCTTCCGGTTTTGGTGGATTTGATTTTTCAGGAACGGGTTTTGAAAGCATTTTTGAAGAAATGTTTTCCGGATTTGCAGGAAGAGCGCGTTCCGCAGGTGAGGCAAGAGCCAATCGTGGGGCGGATTTAAGATATGACTTGGAAATTTCTTTGCAAGAGGCTTATGATGGTCTTAAAAAATCCATTGATGTTGAAACTTATGTTTCTTGTGATGATTGCTCCGGTAAAGGTGGAAAAAGTTTAGAACAATGTGATACTTGTGGTGGCTATGGGCATATTCGACAACGTCAAGGTTTTTTTGTTGTTGATACGGAATGTCCGGCTTGTAATGGAACCGGAAAAAAAGTTAAGGATGCTTGTTCGAAATGTAAAGGAAGTGGCCGTGTTCGGAAAAAAAGAACTTTGGAAGTTAATATTCCAAAAGGCATTGATTCAGGTGTCAGAATGCGTTTATCCGGTGAGGGGCATGTTGGACTCAATGGTGGTCCTGCGGGTGATTTATATGTTTTCTTAACCGTTAAAAATCATGAAATTTTTGAACGAGAGGGCGCTAATCTTTATTGCGAAGTTCCTATTCCGATGACAACAGCCGCTTTAGGTGGAACAATTGATGTGCCGACAATGAGTGGAAAAACGGAAAAACTTGAAATTAAAGCTGGGACTCAATCGGGTCATCAAGTTAAATTAAAAGGCAAAGGGATGCCGATTTTAAAAAGCTCTTCTTTTGGGGATTTATATGTTTCTTTAAAAGTTGAAACACCTAAACATTTGACGCAAAGACAAAAAGAATTACTCAAAGAATTTGCAAAAGAATCGAAAGAAGAAACTCAAGAAGCGTGCACTGACTTTTTGTCACAAATAAAAAAATTATGGGATAATATTTAGTTTTTTTAATGCTGAATAAAATTTCTTTAGGTAGTCGGGATATCTCTATTCCTTTAACGCATTGGCGTGAGGAAAGTGATTTTTCATTTCCAAAAAGTGGAAACATTGTTTTAATTTTTCCGGGTGGCATGGTTGATTCAGCTTATCATGCCAATGGTTGTATAAAAAGATTTTTAATGGCAATGGAAAATAAACTTCCTGAAGATACAAAAGTTTTGTGCGCTTATTATAATGATGTCGGATTGCCGACTCACCGTTTAAAAAGTTTAAAAAAAGTTGGACTGTTAACGGATTTAAAATCATCAATTCCGATAGAGGATTTTCCTCAAGAGGCCGATTTTTCTTCTTTTTTTGACTCATTTTTTATGCCGATACTTTTTAAAACAAATGGCGAAAGAAAAAGTGCTGATGAAATTTGTTCTATTTTAAATCGATTGTTGATGGTAACATTTTGTTATGGAGGATTTGTTGCATACGACATGGCGTATCGATTTGAAAAAAAATTAAAAACGATGGGTTTTTCACCAAAGGAAAAAGAGAGAATTTTGCATTCATTTACAACTCTTGCAACTTCCAGTCGCTTTTTTATGCAAAAATCAAAGACAAGTATTGTTCATTTTGTTTCTTATTCCGATAAACAAAAAGAACTCAACTGGCATTATAAAAATTTTCATGCTTTTATTAATACAAGAAAGAAAAATCAAGACAAAGGTGCTCTTTTGTTTTTAAATGAAAATGAGTTGGTCTTTTCCGTTGAAAAGATGCTTTCTGTTGAAACAGATGATCATCATTTTAGAGGATATTTTTGTGATGCTTCTTCTGAATTTGCAAAATCACCGGAAGGGACTTTTGTAACAGAATTTATAAAAGAGTTTGTGTATCTTTATTTTCATTTTCATGGGCAAAAAAGAATAAAAGAGTTGCTTCCTTATTTTTCAAATCAAAAAGATATTTCAGAAAAGAAAGAAACCGGTTTTCATTTAATTAATGAGTATAAAAAATATGTGTTAACCGGTATCAAAAATTTTTCCCTTCAAGAAAAATTGGTTCGTTTAAAAGATGTGGATGGTATGAAAAAACTTATCCGAAAAGGAGATGAAATTTTATCTTTTAAAAATAAAGATGGGGATTTTTTGATTCATATTGCTATCCAAAATGATGATAAGGAAATGGTTGATTTATTAACAAGGCAAGATCCGTTTTGGTTCCAAGCTTATAATAAAAAGAAAGAAAATCCCGTTTTATTGGCGCTTCGGAAAAGAAATTTACCAATTGCAAAATTATTATGGGACAAGTTATCCACAGTTACATTACCGCCTTTTGAAAGTCATCGTATTTTAAGGAATATCAGGCGCGATACATTTAAAAATGTTTTATATTATATTCAAAAAACACCGCTTGCCGCAAAGCTCATGGATTTTATGTTGGCGCATAATGGTTTTTTGCCTATTCAAAAAGATGATTTTTCAATTATTGCCAGACAGTTTAATAAAATAAAGAGAAAAAGAAACAAGGTCTCTCGTTTTACATTAGAAGTTCTTGGAAAATGTTTTGAAAGAGGAATGGAGGAAACCGGTCTTTCTTTTAAAGAAGCTATACCTCGTCACCACCGCTCCTTTATTCCAATCAGAATTATTCGGCGATTGGAGCAAGAACGTGAATAAAAAAGGCGGATTATTTCCGCCCTTTTTTCGTTTGTTTTTTGTTTTGCTTTAAAGAGCTTTCCGCTTCTTGCGACTTTTTGAAAAACTCGTTTAAACGTTTTGTGATAATTCCATTAATGCTTTTGGGTGGATATTGTCCGTTTTTCCCGATAGTTCCAGCCGGTAAACCGGTTAAAATTTCCATTCCTTCATCGACGGTATTGACGGCATAAATATGGAATTTTTTATCTTTAACAGCGCTGACAACTTCCGGTTTTAACATTAAGTTATGAACAATTGAACACGGAATAATAACCCCTTGATCGCCTGTTAATCCTTTTTGTTTGCAAACAGTAAAATATCCTTCAATTTTTTCATTAACAGCACCCACAGCTTGAATATGCCCAAGTTGATTAACCGAACCGGTGGCGGCAATAGATTGATTAATCGGAATATCGCCAACCGCTGAAAGCAAACAGTAGAGTTCTGTTGAAGAAGCAGAATCGCCATCCAACTCGGAATAAGATTGTTCAAAAACCAAAGAGGCATCTAAAGAAAGCGGTTCGCCTTTTGAAAAACGTCCGGCTAAAAAGGAAGAAAGAATTAACACGCCTTTTGAATGCAAAGAGCCTCCTAATTCTGCTTCTCTTTCAACGTCAATTAAGTCGCCGTGTCCTAATCGAACTTGGCAAGTTACTTTATTTGGCCTTCCAAAAGAAAAAGATCCATAGTCATGCACAACAAGAGCATTGAGTTGTCCGACATTTTTTCCGCTTGTGGAAATGGAAATTGTTCCTTTTTTTATCATTTCCATCATTTCTTTTTGCATAAATCCGGATCTTGTTCTTTTTGCTTCCAAAGCTTTGTTAATATGAGCTACTTCAACTTGTTTGGCTCTGCCTTGTAAAGCAAAAAAGTTTGCTTCGCGCATTAAATCGTTTACATGAGTCATAAACGTGCTTAAATAAGTGTTATCTCCGGCCAAACGCGAAGTATATTCCATAATGCGCCTCATGGCGTTAGGCGAAAATGGTTTTAATTTTTCATTTCGAGCAAAATTAGTTAAAATTTGTGCATATATTTTTTCGTTTTCTTTAGTGCGCTCTAATTTTTCGGCAAATCTGGATTGGATTTTAAATAATTCGCCAAACTCATCATCTCTATCCATTAAAAGATAGTATAAATCCGTTTCTCCAATTAAAACAACTTTGATTGAAAGAGGAATAATCGCCGGTGTTAATGAAACAATTGTGAAAACGGAGTTGTCATCGGTGCCTGATTCAATTTTAATTTGCTTTGAAAATAAGGCTCGTTTTAATGCGTTCCATGTGTGTTCATTTTGTAATAATTCTCTGGCTTCAATAACTAAAAAACCACCGTTTGCCAAATGAAGTGCTCCCGGTCTGATAAGGGAAAAGTCTGTTGTTAATGAGCCTAAGTGTTGTTGTCTTTCAATCCGACCGACTAAATTGGAAAGAGTCGGGTGATTGAGATGAATAACCGGTGCGCCGGCGTCCGGTTTATGAGAAACAAAAAGATTAACGGCATATCTTGCAAACATATCATTGATTTGTTCTGTTACCATTTCAATGTTTGCTTCGTTGCTTTGAGCTGCCAACAAAGCGATGTTATCTAAAATATCAACCCTGATGGATTCTAAATAAATTTGGATTTGATTATTTTTTTGATAGCTCTTTTTAACCGGATTAATAATGGCATTTAAAACTTTTGAGGCCATATCAACATGAAGTTGCTCTAAAGCAATTTGCATGGCTGTATCCCAGTTGGGTGTATCTTGAATGGTTGCTTCTAATTTTTTTTGAGCACTTTTTAATTGCTCTAAAATGGATTTTCTTTCTTCTTTTGGTAAGTTGTTAAAGGCAGCCGGTGTTAAAATTTTTCCTTTTTTGACCGGTGCAACGGTAACGCCGGTTGGAACGCGCATTAAAGTAACGTTCTTGTCTTCAACAGCTTTTTGAAGAACGGAAAAATAATTTTCTTTTTCTTTAGAGCACTGGTGTTCAATATGAGCGACCTGAATTTTATATGATTCGTCCGTAAATAAAGAGGTTAAATGCATCCGAAGGGCATTTGACATCTTTTTGATATCACGCACAAATGTTTTTCCGTGTCCAGCCTGAAAGTTAAGTGCAATTGGTTGATGCGGTGTTTCAAAGTTATGAATAAAGCACCAATCATCGGGCGTTTTTTGGGTTGCTGCAAAATTTTTAAGTGTTTGAAGCGTTAAAACCGTTCTGCCGACACCTTTGGGACCTGTGCAAAAAACATTGTAACCACTGGCTTTTATTTTGGCCCCAAAGTTAATGGCTTCTAACGCTTGGTCTTGCCCTAAAATAGGGCTCTCTTTCGGAAAATCCTTTAAATCTTCGTCACTTAATTGACTTTCTTTATAAATTTCTTGAGCTGATAATTCGTATTTTTTCATTTTTTGTCTCCCATGCCTGTTTTTCTTCTTATAACCTTTTTTTATTCTAAAAAAAAGATGTTTATCAAAAAATATGAAAAAAGTTTTAAAAATGTGTTTTTTTTGTGTCTTTTTTTGAAAAAATATTTTATAGTAACTCTAGCTGTTTTATTTATTTTTAATAACGGTATCTAAATCAATAAATTTAAGAAAAAGAGGAAGTTTAAAATGATTAAATTAACCATTGAACGGGGGCTCTTGTTAAAAGCTCTTTCTCACATTCAAAGTGTTGTGGAAAGACGTCAAACCGTCCCGGTTCTTTCAAATGTTTTAATTGAAGCGGGCGCTGATGAAGTATTGCTTCGGGCAACGGATAATGAAATTGAGATTACGGAACGCATTCCTGCTGCTGTTGAAAGTCAAGGGGCGGTTACAATTCCGGCTCATAAACTTTATGATATTGTTAAAAAATTATCTGAAGGATCTCAAGTCCAACTTTCATATTTGGAAGAAAGTTCACAGGTTTTGCTTATGTCCGGTCGTTCTAAATTTGTTTTAGCCAGTTTGCCTGCTGATGGTTTCCCTTCAATGGCTCAAGAAAATATGCCGTTTACGTTTAAGTTGCCGGCCTTAGATTTGGTTGGGCTTATTGCTAAAACAGGTTTTGCTGTTTCAATGGAAGAAACAAGATATAATTTAAACGGTATTTTTATGCATGAAAAAACAGGCGAAGAATCGCATTTAACAGCCGTTGCAACCGATGGACATCGTTTGGCTTGTTCCGGAATTCGTTTGCCTGAAGGAGCTCAAGGTATGCCTGGAATTATTATTCCGCGCAAAACAATTAATGAATTGGCCAAATTGGCAACGGATTCTAGTAATGAAGTTGAGGTTTCGCTTTCAGCTAATCAAATTCGTTTTGTTTTAGATGATGTTGTTTTATCTTCTCGTTTAATTGACGGAACTTATCCGGAATATGAAAAAGTTATTCCTGTGAATAATGATAAAATTTTGCAAGCGGATGTTAAAACATTAACAAATGTGATTGAACGTGTTGCCGTTGTTTCTGAAAAATCAAGAGGGATTAAATTATCTATTTCAAATGGATTATTGCAAGTTTTTGCAGCTTCTGCCGATGAAGGCTCTGCTGAAGACGAAATGGATGCAGTTTATGATAACGATTCTCTTGAAATCGGATTTAATTATCGTTATTTACTTGATATCTTGGGTCAGGTTAAAGGCGATATGGTTCGTATGAAATTACAAGACGGCACAAGTCCTGTTATCTTGCAAGATGAAACAGATAATGCTTCCTTATTTGTTTTGATGCCGATGCGTGTTTAATTTAAAGGTTAAAGATGAGCATAAAATCCGGTATTGAACATTTACGATTGACGAATTTTAGATCATATTCGTTTATGAATATGGATTTAAGCTCATCTTTTGAACCTGTTATTTTAACCGGTCATAATGGTGCAGGTAAAACAAATATTTTAGAGGCTATTTCATTTTTAATTCCGGGAAAAGGTTTGCGATCGGCAAGATTAAGTGATGTTGCTAAAAGAGAGCCGGATGAATTTATGACTCATTTAGAGGTTTCTCAATTGCCAAACAGGTGGAGTATTTCAGCAACAATTAATATGACCGGTCTTCAAACAAAAATCGGAACGGGAACGGTGGATGGTTCTGAGCGGCGACAAGTTCGAATTGACGGGAAAAATACGGCAAAACAAAGTGATTTAGCAAAAGTTTTTAAATGTTTATGGCTAACGCCGGCGCAAGATCGGCTTTTTTGCGGAGATCCGCAGGCCAGACGCCGTTTCTTAGACAGATTGGTGCAAGCTTTTGATGAAACTCATGCTGTTCGATTGAGTGAATATAATGCTGTATTTAAGCAATGGAGCTGTTTATTGAGAGAGGGACGTTTTGACAAGGCTTGGTTAAGCGGTCTTGAAGAACAGCTTGTTTCTTATGGGGTTGCAATTGCAGCATCAAGATTAGATGTGATTGACCGCATGAGCCAAAATTTAAAAGCCCCTGTTGCGGATATTTTCCCGACAGCTGAGATTATTTTAACTGGTTTTGTTGAGCAATTACTTTTAGAAAAAAGCGCTGTTCAGGCAGAAGAAATCTTTTTAGATAAGCTTCAAAAATCAAGAAAAATTTATGCTGATGGCGGTTCGGTTTCCGGTCCGCATACAGCTGATTTTAAAGTGATTCATTCGCAAAAACGTATGGACGCCTCTCTTTGTTCAACAGGGGAGCAAAAAGCGCTTCTTCTTTCAATTATTTTGGCAGAAATGAATACCCAAATGCAAGAGCAGGGTGTTTGTCCGTTGTTGTTGTTAGATGAAGCTGTTGCTCATCTGGATGTGAAACGACGGCATATTCTTTTTGATGTGTTAACCAACTTGCCGGCGCAAGTTTGGATGACGGGCATCGATTCTGAAAATTTTGATTACTTAAACGGACGTGCACAATTTTACAACGTTCAAGAATCAAATTTAAGTTTAAAAAATGTAGCATAAAGGAAAACAAATGACTGATTTAGATATTCAAACAGCCACACAAGAGTATAATGCGGATTCTATTAAAGTATTAAAGGGGCTTGATGCTATTCGCAAACGTCCGGGAATGTATATTGGGGATACGGATGACGGAACCGGTTTACACCACATGGTGTATGAAGTTTTGGATAACTCAATTGACGAAGCTTTAGCCGGTTATTGTTCAAAAGTTGAAGTGGTTTTAAATGCCGATGAATCGGTCACAATTATTGATGATGGACGTGGTATGCCAGTTGATATGCATAAAACAGAAGGTATTTCCGCAGCTGAAGTTATTATGACACAATTGCATGCCGGTGGTAAATTTGATAACAACTCATATAAAGTTTCCGGCGGATTGCATGGGGTGGGTGTTTCCGTTGTGAACGCTTTGTCAGATTGGCTTGAATTAAGAATTTGGAGAAATGATAAAGAACATTTTGTTCGTTTTGAAAACGGATCTTCCGTTGCGCCTTTAAAAGTTGTTGGGCAAACTCCCGGTAAACATGGAACAATGGTAACGTTTCATCCGTCAAAAGAAACATTTAGCAGTATAACCTTTAGTTTTGATACTTTAGAACATCGTATCCGTGAATTGGCTTTTTTAAATTCAGGTGTTTGTATTCATTTAACTGATAATAGAGGAAGTGAACCGAAATCTTCTGTTTTGCATTATGAGGGAGGTATTTTAGAATTTGTTAAATATTTAAATCGTTCTAAAAATACTTTGCATGAGGCTCCATTTGATTTAAGTGGTGAAAAAGATGGTATCTCGGTTGAAGCCGCTTTTGAATGGACAGACGGATATCATGAAACATGCCTTTGTTTTACAAATAATATTCCGCAACGTGATGGGGGAACCCACTTAGCCGGTTTAAGAGCCGCTTTAACAAGAACCATTAATGCTTATGCCAATAATTCCGGTTTAACGAAAAAAGAAAAAGTTGAATTATCCGGTGAAGATATGCGCGAAGGATTAACCGTTGTGTTATCTGTTAAAGTTCCGGATCCTAAATTTTCATCTCAAACAAAAGATAAACTCGTTTCTTCCGAGGTTCGTCCTGTTGTTGAAGGAATTGTCGGCGATAAATTAGAGCAATGGTTTGAAGAGCATCCGGCTGAAGCAAGAAAAATTATCAGCAAAGTTGTTGAGGCAGCTGCTGCTCGTGAAGCGGCCAGAAAAGCAAGAGAATTAACGCGTCGTAAAGGCGCTTTGGATATGGCTTCTTTACCTGGTAAATTAGCAGATTGCCAAAGCAAAGATCCGGCTGATTCCGAAGTTTTCATCGTTGAGGGGGATTCTGCCGGCGGATCAGCTAAACAAGGTCGTGACAGAGCTCACCAAGCCATTTTGCCTTTGAGAGGTAAAATTTTAAATGTGGAACGGGCTCGTTTTGATAAGATGCTTTCATCCGCTGAAATCGGAACGATTGTTACAGCCCTTGGAACCGGTATTGGAAGAGATGATTTTAATGTAGATAAAATTCGCTATCATAAAATTATTATCATGACCGATGCTGATGTCGATGGTGCGCATATCAGAACATTATTATTAACTTTCTTCTTTAGACAAATGCCTGAAATCATTGAAAAAGGGTATCTTTATATTGCTCAGCCGCCTCTTTACAGAGCTAAACGTGGCAACTCTGAAATTTATTTAAAAGATGATAAAGCAATGGAAGAATATCTTATTCAAGTGGGAACAAATGACGCGGTTTTGGTTTTGGAAGATGGAACTCAAATTGCCGGTGCAGATTTAGTTGCCAGAGTTGAACAAGCAAGAATTGCGCGTAACCTTATTTTAGCAATGTCAAATCGGATTCCTGCTCGTGTTATCGGTCAAATGGCTATTTTAGGGTTATTCAATGCTGAGGCCTTAAGAAACGGTGGTTTGGCAGCTAAATTAGATACAATTGAGCCGGAATATGAACGCGGTTGGAAAGAAAGTTTAACACTTGATAATGAATTGGTTTTGGAAAGAACGCTCAGAGGCGTCACCGAAACGATTAAAATTGATCATGCGATTATTTCTTGTGGCGAAGCCAGAAAACTTTCTGAAATGAGCGATGAATTAAAAGAATTTTATGCAAAACCGGCTGTTTTAAAAACAAAAGATGGTGAAACAGTTATTCATGACCCTGTTTCATTGGCTGAAGCTGTCTTTAAAGTTGCTCGTAAAGGGATTGCCATTAATCGTTACAAAGGATTGGGCGAAATGAATCCGGAACAATTGTGGGAAACAACATTGGATCCGAATGCTCGTCGTTTATTGCAAGTTAAAATCACTCATCAAGACGAAGCGGAACAAGTATTCTCTTGTTTAATGGGTGATGTTGTGGATCCAAGACGCGAATTTATCCAACAAAACGCATTGGATGTTGCAAACTTGGATATTTAATAGCTCAATTTATATAAATAAAAAAGGCGGGATTTTTCCCGCTTTTTTTATTATAGATAAGTCAAGATTAATATAAAATAACACCCCCTTAAAAAGTTGGGGGTGTTTTATCAGATATTTAAAAATAAATTTAATAATAGGTTGTTACTCTGGATCTTATTCTTGTAACGCCATTTGCCGTTGTAATCCAAACATTATCGCCCGGACGTAAGCCAAGCTCATTTGTTTGAACTAAAGAAACATAAGAACCGTTTGTTTTTTGAATGATAAATTCGAAAGCATTTGTGCTGGTTATGGCGCTTTCTGTTGCGGAGCCAAGCATACCGCCTAATAAGGCGCCACCAACACCACCGATAATATTAATAGCTGTATTTCCGCCAAGCATTGAGCCGGCTGCGGCACCTGCAACAGCACCGGTTGCTGTTCCGATTCCGTCAGAGCCGGTTGTTTTGATTGGTAACATTTGAACGATTCTTCCCATTTGAACAGAGCCCTGAGCGCCGATGTCATAATTTGAGTATGAAGTGTTGCTATAATTGTCAGCGCAGGCAGCTAAACCGATTGAAAACAAAATTAAAAATAAAAATTTTTTCATTGCTTTTCCTTTCTAAAGAAGATATGTTGAATGAAGTTTCTTAAAGTATAATTAACAATAAAGGGAATGTCAATAATGTTAAAATTATGGAATAAAATAATGAAAAGTACCTACGATTGGTGTATGGGGCTTGTTGGTGGAAAATGGGGTCTTCCTGTTTTATGTGCCATTTCATTTATTGAAAGTTCTTTTTTCCCGATTCCACCTGATTTATTTTTAATTCCGCTTATTTTAACGGCAAGAACCAAAGCATTTAAAATTGCTTTATATACAACGCTTTCAAGTGTTTTAGGCGGATTTTTCGGTTATGCAATCGGATATTTCCTGTATGATACAATCGGATTGCCTATTTTGGAATTTTATGGGGCTGTGGATAAGTTTGAAATATTTAAAAGTTATTATAACCAATATGGTTCTTGGATTGTTTTTGGTGCGGGCATTACGCCATTTCCTTATAAAATTATCACGATTGCCAGTGGTGTAACTGAATTAAATTTGATTGTTTTTGGGATTGCCTCTGTTTTGGCACGAGGTATCAGATTCTTTTTAATTGCCTGGTTGCTTTTCAAATGGGGTGAGCCGATGAAAAATTATATCGAGAAAAATTTGGGGTGGCTCTCAATTTTGTTCTTTATTTTGCTTATCGGCGGATTTGCTCTGATAAAATTATTCTAAAGATTAAAAAAAACGAATTCCAGTTGGAATTCGTTTTTTTTATTATTCATCTGATTTTTTCAATTCTTCAAATTTTTGTTTCATTGTCGGATTATTTCTTGTTAATCGTTTAACTGTTAAATCTTGAGCTCTGTTGTTGGCAAGTCTTAAATTATTTTCAGAAGAAAGTAATGCTTCTTTTGTTTTTTGAAGATGGTCTATTGTTTTATCGATTTCATCGATGGCTTTTTTAAATTTATCACTGGCCAATTGATAATTCCTTGAAAATTTTTCTTTAAATTCATTAATATCATCTTCAAAATGAGAAATATCAATATTTTGATTTTTAAATTCAACAACCTGCTTTTTGTATTCAACACTGTTTAAAGCCGCATTTCTGAGCAATGAAATGATGGGAATAAAAAATTGAGGACGAATAACATACATTTTTTGATATTTATGAGAAACATCCACAATCCCAGTGTTATAAAGTTCATTTTCCGATTCCAAAAGAGAAACCAAAACGGCATATTCGCAATTTTTTTCAGTTCTGTCTTTATCTAATTCCTTAAAAAAATCTTCATTCTTATGTTTTGTTGCGGTTGTATCCATTTCATTTTTCATTTCAAACATAATGGAGATAAATTCAACACCGTCTTGCGTTGATTCTTTAAAAATATAATCACCCTTGCTCCCTGTTTTTGCGTCATTATCTTTTTCAAAATAAGCATTTGGAAAAGCAGTAGCGCGTAATTTATTAAATTCAATTTCGCAATGTTGTTCTAATGTTTCGCCAACCATTTTTGTTGACATTTTTGTTTTTAAATCTTTATAAAATGAAATGGTTTCATCTTTAGCTTTTAGTTGAATTTCAAAGTTTTCTTTTAGGGATTTTTCCTTTAATAAGGCATCTTTATTTGCTTCGGAAAGAGCGCTTTTTAATTTTAAAATTTCCTGTTCCTTTAAAGTAATTTCATCTTTTTGAATGGCAAGAGCTTGTGTGAGTGCAAGAGCCTTTTCTTGATTAAAAGACTCAATTTTTGCTTTTAATTTTTCAGTTTCTTGCACAGCCTCAAATAAAGATTTTTCATTTTCGCTTTTTAATCTTATTTCTAATAATGCAAGGGCATTTTCTTTTTCTTTTAAAAATTGAAGTTCTTTTTCTTTAACCTCTTTTTGAAATTCATTTGTTCTGATTTGACTTGCAATTAACTCATAGTCAGACTCGCTAACAGTAAAAATATTTTGACATTTCGGACATTTAATTTCTGGCATTTTTTTCTCCTTTTTCTTGTTATGAAACATATCAAAAAAGACTAAAAAAGTCAAATATTTCACAATAACAAGAAGGGAAACTTGACATTTTTTTTCTAACAAGGCAATAATGAAAAAAAGTTTTATTTTTTTTAGGTGAGGATAATGAATAAAAAAATATTGTTAGGAGCGGCAACGCTTAGTATTCTTTTTTGTTGTGGAATAGCATATTGCCATTTTTCAAAACCAACGGTTTCCGTTATTATGTCAACATATAATAGGGCTCATTTATTACCTCGAGCGATTAAATCAATTTTAAATCAAACGTATAAGGATTTTGAATTTATCATTGTTGATGACGGATCAACGGACCATACGGAAAAGATTTTGCTTGGATATGCGAAACAAGACGGTCGAATTAAATTGATAAAAAATGAAAAAAATGAAGGATTGATTGCTTCCAGAAATAAATCACTGAAAATGGCAAAAGGAAAATATATTGCTATTATGGATTCTGATGATCAAGCTTTCCCCAATCGGCTTGAAAAATCTTTAAAAGTTTTTGAAGAAAATAAAGATGTTCAGGCTGTCAGCGGTGCAACTTATGACATTGAAAATGATTTGAGCCCCGAAGTTTTTTTAAGTTGGGATGATTATCATAAAATCAACAATGATTTTTCAATTTCATTGATGTTTAAAAACACATTTCCAAATCCGGCAGCCATGTTTAGAGCTGATTTTATTAAAAATCATAACATAACTTATAATAAAGAATATGAAGCTGCTGAAGATTATGATTTTTGGAAACAAATTGTTTTTAATGGTGGTAAAATTATCACTATTTATGAGCCATTGACTCTTATTCGAAGACATATAACAAATAAACCTGAATATTATGAGAAAATGGATGAAACCTCTAAAAAAATTCATAAAGAATTTATTTCAAGGTTTTATGAACCGGAAGAAAGTGAAATAATGTCATATTATCCACCAATGGCAAAATGCAATATCCTTCAAAAAATTATAGGGATAAATAAAACAAAGAATGTTGTTAGTCAAGAAGAAGTTGAACGTTTTTATCTTCAAAATTGTCCGGCGAATGTAAAGGAGGCTTATTATGTGAAACATCCGGCTTGGGAAGATTATATTTCTAAGGAAGGCGATAAATATTTCAGGCAATCAACTAAAGAAACAGTTCAAATAGAAGAAAAAGGCAATCTTTTAATCGTTCAATTTGAAAATCAGCCTGCAACGAAATTTAAATTAAATCCGGAAACTGAAAAATATCATTTATATGGAGATAACCCGATTGTTTTAAAACACTCACAGTGGGAAGATGAACTGTATCAACCAAACCCAACAAAAAAAGATTATTATTGCCGGTTTTTAGTTCAAGATTGCGGAAAAATATCTCGAAAAGAAAATGGGCAAATTTTTGTTAAATGGAATAATCCTTCCTATCCGATTGAAAAATTTAAATTGGATAAGAAAACAAAAAAATATATTCAAGAATAAAAAAAGCGCTCTTTAGAGCGCTTTTTTTATGCCTTAAAAACTAAACCTTAAACCTAAACTCCATTGAACGGGGTTGGTAAGGTCCGTTCCCTTGCTGGTGGCAAACTCGCCATAAACAGCCGTATTTTTGTTTAGTTTATAGGTGCCTCCAACGGCAAACTCTGTCCATGCACCACCCATATCGTCACGGGTTTTTGTTTCTTGATTCCAATAGGAAAAGCTGGTTTTAACTTTGCCTGCAAAATCGTTGAGAACAGAAACATTCGCATAAACAGAGCCCTTGTCTTTAAAGGTTTTTCCAACACTTAAGCCCGCTCTTCCAATCAAGGATTCAAAAGCTTCTTGCTCAACTTTAACGCCGGCTGAGGTGGTATAATTAATGCCTTGCACCCGGCCATACATGATTTCCGCTTGCGGTTCAACAAAGAATCCGCAAGGTAAATTCATGCGTTTACCGGCTTCCAAAGAAACGCTTGTGCCCCAAGTTTTATAGCTTCCTCTTGAAAGTTCGCCTGTGTTATACCTTGCTTTAAATTTGTTTTGAAGATGCATTTGTTT
>JAFXIF010000053.1 GCA_017533325.1 Alphaproteobacteria bacterium | reverse complement strand
TGGTTCTTTAATAATTTGTCATGGGATGACTCCTTTAAAATAAAAAATGTTTACATGGTTTTTCCTTTTGTTAACTGTTTTGGAATCTCGAAAGTCGGAAATCTAACGGTCGTTAGATTTGCCGGCTTTTTGTTAAAAAAATAACGCCTTAAAACAGGCTATTTTTAACCAAGATTTTTAAGTGAAATTGCATATTTTTTTATCTTTTTTCACTTTTTTATGCAATTTTTTAATAAAAAATAATCCTTTAAAATCAATGAGCTAAAAGAAAATATCAAAAATTAATCAATTTTTTTTGAAAAATTTTGGACACGAAAATTCAAACCCATGGTATAATAAAAGTATGGAAAGGAAAAAGTTCGGCAAAAATAACGACCGTTAGATTTCCGACCATAAAATTCAAAACAACATATTGATTTTTAAACAAGAATCAAAAAATCAATTAATTAATATTCCAACCCTGGTTCGTCTTTAAAATCAATTCCCCATTGATCAATATAGTTAATAAAGTTCTTTTTATATTCTGTTGTATTGCTTTTTAACCGACGCAATTCTTCCGCAAATTTACCTTTAATTTTTTGACATTCCGTTACAGAGGAAAATGCAAAAAAGAGATTGGGATTAACCAATGCGTAAGTTGAAAAATAAAGCTTGTCAATCAATTTAAACCGGCGCGCTTCAGCCTCTGCTGAATAAAGGCTGGACAGCATATAATCAACTTCACCCTTCATCAACATTTGAAAAGCTTTTTTTGAACCGGCAACTTGTTTCATTTGAACGGATTTTGGTAATTGACGATAAATGATAGGATAAATCATTTCTTCTTGCCGAACAACCCCTTTTAAATTTGATAAATCAGCAAAAGATTTAACTTCCTTTTCTTTCCCTTTTACAAAAATCGGAACAACAGGATTATCCATAAAACTAGGGTATAATAAATTAACACCAACACCTAAATTATGTTTATTAAAATAAACACCTGTAACAACATCAATTTTTCCTCTTTGCAAATCTTTTAAAGCATCTTGATAGGATTTATATCCAACATTTTGAACTTTAAAATTTAAGTTTTTTGCCATTTTGACAAACAACTCATAGGCATATCCGTTATTAACATAAACAAGTTTATCTTTATCCAAACGAGCCGGTTCTTGAGTCACCCAACCAAACGGAGGATTAGTAACAAACCCGGCAACGCGAATAGGTGTTGAATAACCACAAGAAATTTTGTTTTTTACTTTAACCTGAACTTTTCGAACTTCTTCCCCCTCAACATATCCTTTCTTTTTTTGAGCAAAAGAAGGAGCGCTCAAGAAAACCAAAACTCCGATTACAAGAAAAATATTCAAAATTTTCATAGTTATCTCCCATCAAAAATAAGGCGTTCTTTAGGAAAGTCAATCATTAAAACAGTGCCTTTCTTAAAAACACTTTTTATATGGACATTTCCTTGATGTAGTATAACCATTTTTTTAACTAATACAAGACCTAATCCCATTCCCTGTTGATATTTATCGGAAGATTTTTGAATTTGATAAAATGGATTAAAAATATAAGGCAAATTTTCTTTTTTAATACCACATCCGTTATCTTTAAAAATAAATCGAATGCCTGTGGATAACTTTTTAAAATAAATATCAATATGACCTTTAGAATCCGTAAATTTAACAGCATTTGAAAGAATATTTAAAAAAATTTGTCTTAGCATTCTTTCATCTCCTAAAAAGTCAATTGAAGATGAAAAATGAAGAGATATTTTTTTATTTTCAAAAGGAATTGCTTTTTTAATCAAACAGATAGAATCGTTCAAAACATTCAATAAATCAACTTTTGATTCAAAAAGTTTTTCACTACTCATCTCTAATCTGGAAAAATCCAACAAATTATCAATTAATGATAAAAGCATTTGCCCACTTAAAAGAATGTTTTTTATATATTCTTTGGATTTTCCATTTTTAGTATTTATAAAACATTCATCATCAAGCAATTGGGCAAATCCTAAAAGGGAATTTAAAGGTGTTCTTAATTCATGATTCATTTTAGCGATAAAAAGCTGTTGTTCTTTATCAAACGCTTCTGATTTATATTTTAAAAACAATAAGTGAGCGATTAAATTATTTGTTATCGATTCATGTTTAAATAAAAGGATTTTATCTTCCTTTAATTTTGAAATTTCTTTTAATAATTTATTTTTATTCTCTTTTTTCATCTAAACCTCCTTAAAAAAAATAATCGTTCTTTTAAATAGTGAAAGACAGCCAATAAGGTGTTTAATAAAAAAAACAAAGTGAAATTTCTTTTTTCTTGATTTTTAAAGCAAAAAAATATACTATTTAAGGACAAATCATGTGTTTGCGAAAGCAAAAATACATGATTGAGAGTTTTTTAGGATAGAGATGGCAACATCTGCGGTCCGTTATGTTTAAGAGGTGGCAGAGCTGGTTGAATAAGCTGACTCGGTCACGAAGTGGAACGAGGGGTTAATCCCCGAGGACAAATCATGTGTTTGCGCCAGCAAAAATACATGATTGAGAGTTTTTTTAGGATAGGGATGGTAACATCTGCGGTCCGTTATGTTTAAGAGGTGGCAGAGCTGGTTGAATAAGCTGACTCGGTCACGAAGTGGAACGAGGGGTTAATCCCCGAGGACAAATCATGTGTTTGCGAAAGCAAAAATACATGATTGAGAGTTTTTTTTAGGATAGGGATGGTAACATCTGCGGTCCGTTATGTGGAGAGGTGGCAGAGCTGGTTGAATGCGCGTGACTCGAAATCATGTATACTGGTTTACAGTATCGGGGGTTCGAATCCCTTCCTCTCCGCCAAAATTATTTTGAACCAAATATTCATAAAAAAACTCCTTTTTCAAGGAGTTTTTTTGTTAAGATAAATTATTCATCATCATCTGTTGCAGAATAATCAAGAGCATATCCAGCAGAACGAACTGTTCTAATAATATCTTGTTCTCCCCCCTCATTTAAAGCCCGTCTTAACCGTCTGATATGCACATCAACTGTTCGAAGCTCCACATGGATAGATCCACCCCAAACAAGCTTTAAAAGCGATTCGCGAGAAAGAACAATACCTGGTTTTTCCATTAAATATTGAAGTAATCTGAATTCTGTCGGTCCCAAATGAACAGCTCTATCCCCTCGCATAACCCTACGTTTGGCAAAATCCATTGTTAAATCTTCATAGGATAAATTATCTTGCCTGTTTTCTGGTTGAACCCGTCGAAGAAGAGCGCCAATTCTTGCCATTAATTCAGGAATTGAGTAAGGTTTTGTCATATAATCATCTGCACCAAAAGAAAGACCTCGAACTTTATCCGCTTCTTCTCCCCTGGCCGTCAACATAATAATTGGAGTACTGCGTAATTCGTATGTTCTTCGCATTTCACGGCAAATATCAATTCCTTGAACATTTGGCAACATCCAATCTAAAAGAACCAAGTCTGGTTTTTCTTCTAAAGCTGTTGATATCACATCTTTACCATCCATAACCGTAATGGTTTCATATCCTTGCTTTTCAAGATTGTATTTTAAAAGAGTCACCAATGCGGTTTCATCTTCCACAATCATTATTTTTGTCATTCATTACCTCTTTAACTTTTCAATTGCTTTTTTATACGGCTTATTTTTAAAAACATAACTTCCGGCAACCAAAATATCCGCACCGGCATAGACACAAGCTGGAGCGGTTACATCATTAATCCCACCATCAACGGAAATTAAAACTTTTTTTCTTCCGATTAACTCTTTTAAATCAGCAATTTTTTTAATAGCTTCTTGTTGAAATTTTTGACCTCCGAATCCAGGCTCAACAGACATAACCAATATCAAATCAATATCCGGTATATATGGCAAAATATCAGAAACTTTTGTGTTTGGTTTAATTGATAATCCTACTTTTTTCTTTTCTTTTTTTATTAAAGAAATTAAAAAAGGGATTTCTTCTTTGCATTCCAAATGAACGGTAATAAAATCTGCTCCGGCATCAGCAAAATCTTTAATTAAAATAGAAGGTTTTTCCACCATTAAATGAACATCAAACGGCAACTTTGAATATGGCCGAATTGATTTAACAACAGGGGCTCCAAATGTTAAATTCGGAACAAAAACTCCGTCCATTACATCAATATGAATTAAATCAGCACCGGCATCATTTAATTTAACTATCTCTTTTCCTAAACAAGAAAAGTCCGCCGATAAAATACTTGGAGCAATTAAAACCATTTTTCCCTCAAAAAAAAAGAAAAGGGAAGGGGATAAACCTCTTCCCTTTTTTTATTTTATTATTTAACGATTTTCGGGTCCAATTCACCGGACTTATAACGTTTTGCCATATCTGCCAATGAAATTGGTTTAATTTGTGACGCATGACCTGCTGCTCCAAATTGAACATAGCGTTCTTCACAAACTTTTTGCATAGCATCTAATGCCGGTTTTAAATATTTACGCGGATCAAATTCAGCCGGTTTTTCAGTATATAATTTACGGATAGCACCGGTCATAGCCATTCTTAAATCCGTATCCACATTTACCTTGCGAACCCCATGTTTAATGGCTTCTTGAATTTCTTCAACAGGAACCCCGTATGTTTGAGGCATTTGCCCACCATAAGCATTAATAATATCTTGCAAATCTTGTGGAACTGATGAAGAACCATGCATAACTAAGTGTGTATATGGCAATTTTTCATGAATTTTCTTAATTGTATCAATTGACAAAATTGCGCCATCCGGTTTACGGGTAAATTTATAAGCCCCATGGCTTGTTCCGATGGCAACTGCCAAAGCATCCACCTTTGTTTCTTCAACAAAACGAACAGCATCGTCCGGATCTGTTAAAAGTTTTGATTTATCAATTTCACCATCAAAACCGTGACCATCTTCTTTTTCACCCTTACCTGTTTCAAGAGAACCGATACAACCTAATTCCCCTTCAACAGAAACACCGACCGGATGAGCAACAGAAGTCACTTCACCGGTGACTTTTGCATTATATTCATGAGAAGCCGGTTGCCCATCTAATGTTAACGAACCATCCATCATAACAGATGTAAACCCGTTCATCATAGCAGAATAGCAAACTTCAGGACTTGAACCATGATCTTGATGAACACAAATCGGCAAATCAGGATACATTTCAACACCAGCCATCATTAAATGTTTTAAAACAGCATCATTAGCATAAGCTCTTGCCCCTTTACTGGCTTGAATGATAACTGGAGAATTTGTTTTTTGTGCAGCAGCTAAAATAGCCAACACCTGTTCCATGTTGTTTACGTTAAATGCCGGAATACCATAACCATATTCTGCAGCATGGTCTAATAATTGTCGCAAAGAAACTAAAGCCATTTTTTTATCCTTTCAGTATAGTCTTGTTAAGAATGATAATTTCTGTTCCCTTTATACAAAGAAACCGTGAAAAAATCAATAATTTTTTAATTTTTAATCAAAACATTCTCTTTATTTGAAGATATTTTGTTTTCAAAAAATAACCACCCTAAAACAAACGCCAAAAGGAAACCACCTATAAATAAAAACCATATTCCTGCAATATGTTTATTGTTAAAAAGTTCAACATATAAATAAACAAGCCTGATTAACACAAAAAAACTTGTGACATTAAATAAATGAATCCTTTTTTCTTTAATGGAAACAGCAAATAAAAGAAGGCTGAAAAATAAAAATAAAATAATCGATTCTGAAAAAGAGGAAAATTCTCTTAGTGATAAAAATAAAAAAACAAAATATAACAAAACACTCCATTTATAAACAGCTCTAAAAAAATGAGTGTTCAAATTTTTTGTTATAAAAATAAGTAAAAACAACATTCCCTCAATCAAACATATTGAAAATAATGGAGATTGTTCAAAAAATAAAAATAATAATTCTAATTTTAAAGACCCTAAAATGCCACCCAAAAATAACGGAATCCATAGCAAAAATAAAAACTCTCGTTTAGATAAAAAAACCAAAATAAACGAAAGAAGCGCCCAAAATAAAATTCCGTTTATATGAGTTAAAGGTAAATTAAAAATTTGAGAAAAAATTCCTATCCCTCCGCCAATCATAAAAAATGCGAGAAACAAAACAACTTCTAAAAGAAATTTTTTTCTTGTTTTTGTTGCTTTATATCCTAAAAAAAGAAGAGTTAAACTTAATAAAATAAATACACACCCTTTAAAAAAAACAGGTATTTTATCCCAATGTTCATACCCAAGAGAAAACAACCCTACACAACAACAAAATATACCAATCCAAATAAAAGTTAAGAGGACAAACGGTAAAAATCGTTTATCCTCTTGTTTTAATATTTTTTGTTGTTGCTCTTTTGTAATTAATTTTTGGGCAACCCATAGCGTAGAATGTTTTTTTAAATTCATAATCCCCTCATTAAAAGATTTTTTTAATCTTTTAATGAGATAAGTTCTTTCACAATATTTTCAATATTTTCCACACTAAATCCAAATTTTTCTAAAACTTTTTTCCCATTTCCGGATGCTCCAAATGTATCAACAGATAAAATAGCGCCTGTTTCTCCGATAAATCTGTCCCATCCGAAAGAAGAGGCTGCTTCAATGATTAAATGAGGTGCTTTTCCTAAAATAAACATTTGATATTCAATGGATTGCTTTTCAAAAAGTTCACGACTTGGCATCGACACAACCGCCACATTTATCCCTTGTTTTTGCAGTGATTTTTGAGCTTCAACAGCTAAAGATACTTCCGATCCGGTTGCAATTAAGGTTACATCTCTTTCTCCTAAAGATTCACTGATAACATATCCACCAAAGAAAGACATATTCATTTTATAATCTTTTCTTAAAACAGGTAACTCTTGACGCGAACAAACAATAACACAAGGCGTTTTTTTACTTTGTAAAGCAAGTTCATAACATTCAGCCGTTTCAACACTGTCAGCCGGCCTAAAAACTGTTACATTTGGCATTGCCCTCAACATAGCCAGTTGTTCAATCGGTTGATGAGTCGGCCCATCTTCACCCACCCCTAAAGAATCATGAGTTAAAATATATATTTCTTGTTCTTGCATTAATGCCCCTAAACGAAGAGCAGGCTTCATATAATCAACAAATGACAAAAAAGTGCTGGATAAGGGTAAAAACGCCCCATAAGAAGCAATTCCATTCATAATTGCTCCCATAGCATGTTCTCTGATACCATAATGAATATAATTGCCGTTAAAATCATCTTTTGAAACAGGATGTGCGGAGAATGGTTTTGTGTAACATGCCCCTGCTAAATCTGCAGAACCGGATAATAAAAACGAACAATTTTTTAATAAAATATCTAAAACATTTTGAGATGATTTTCTTGTTGCTAATGGTTTCTTGTCTTTAATTTCTTTTTCCTTAAATGAAATTAACTCATTTTTAAGCTGTGAAGGTATTTGCTTAGTGATTAATGATAAAAATTCTTCTTTTTTAGGATGATTTTTTAAAATTTCTTCCCAATCAGTATATAATTTTTGATGAGATTTAACACTATCTTTCCAAGCAGTTAAAATATCTTGTGGAATTTCAAAAGGTTCATAATTCCATTTTAAATTTTCTCTTAAACCTTTAACTTCATCTATTCCAAGAGGGGAGCCATGGCAAGAAGGAGTTCCACCTTTTGTGGGCGCTCCATATCCAATCATTGTTTTGCAATCAATTAAAACAGGTTTATCAGAGATAATAGCGCCTTTTAAAGCGGCTTCAATTGATTCAAAATGATGACCATCACAAACAAAAATTTTCCATCCGTTTGCTTCAAAGCGTTTTTTCATATCAGTTGAAGAAGTGATACTTGTATTTCCATCAATTGTGATTGAATTATCATCCCAAAGAACAATTAAATTTTTTAAATTCCAATGACCGGCTAAAGAAATTGCTTCTTCTGAAATCCCCTCCATTAAGCAACCATCGCCAACAAAAACATAAGTTTTATGGTTAATTAAATCATCTCCAAATCTGGCATTTAAAAGTCTTTCAGAAAGAGCCATCCCAACAGCTCCTGCAATTCCTTGACCTAAAGGTCCAGTCGAAAAATCAATTCCTCTAATCAAATGTTTTTCAGGATGTCCAGCAGTTTTACTTCCCAACTGTCTGAAATTTTTAAGTTCATCTAAAGAAACATCTTCAAAACCGGTTAAATACATTAAACTATAAAGAAGTGCGGAGCCATGCCCGTTAGATAAAATAAATCTATCTCTATTTATCCACAAAGGGTTTGAAGGATCAATTTTTAAAAACTTCGACCATAAAACTGTTGCAACATCAGCCATACCTAAAGGCATTCCAGGGTGACCGGATTTTGCTTTTTCAATCATATCTACTGATAAAAATCTGACGGCATTTGCCATTTTTGATAACATTTCCTTCATTTATACCCCTTTCACTCGAATAAAGAATTAATAAATGTAACAGCACCATTAAAGCATATAAAAAACTGTTTAAAATTTATATAATCTTTCAAGTTTTTAATTCAAACCAACATCCTATTTCCCTTTTAAAAACAAAAAAAGATTTCTTCCGTAGGATTGAGTTCTTGTGATTTCAAAAGAATCCGGTATTTCTTCTTGAATTAATTTATCTGTTTCAACAATAACAAGTGTTTGATTATCTATCCAACCGTTTTTTTGAAATTGAATTAATGATTTTTGCCACAAACCTTTTCCATAAGGTGGATCAAAAAAAATAATATCAGCACATTCTGATGATACAGGAGGCAAACAAGCATCACCAATTATAACTTTTATATCTTTCATATTTAAAATATTTTGGCGGATACATTTTAATGCTTCTTTATTTTTTTCAAATAAAAAAACTTTTTTTGAGCCCCTTGAAAAAGCCTCAATTCCCATACCTCCGGAACCTGAGAAAACATCTAAAAAACATATATCGGGCCAAGATTTATTTAAAAGTAAAAGGTGATGGTTTAAAATATTAAATAAACCTTCTTTTGCTCTATCAGATGTTGGGCGTGTAATACTTTCATCTGCAGCCAGCAACTTTTTCCCCCGAAAAACGCCCGATATAACTCTCATAATAACTCTTTCATTGCTTTTTTTGAAACTTCTCTTACTTCACCTTTTGATAGGTTACCTAATTGAAAAGGCCCATAAGAAACTCTGATTAAACGGGTAACATCTAATCCGAAAAAAGCCATTAATTTTCTGATTTCTCTATTCTTTCCCTCTGTTAAGGTTATTGAAATCCAACTGTTTGTTCCTTTTACTTGTTCAACAACAGCTTCACAAGGAGCGTATCTTATTCCTTGAATTGTTACTCCTTTAGCCAAACGTTTTTGAATATCAGGAGTTAAAATTCCATGAATACGCACACGATACCTTCTTTTCCAACCTTTTGAAGGATGCTCTAATTCTCGCGCTAACTCACCATCTGTTGTTAATAGTAATAACCCTTCAGAATTTAAATCTAAACGCCCCACCGATATAACTCGGGGTAAATATTTTGGTAAAGACTCAAAAACAGTTTTTCTCCCTTGAGGATCTTTATGAGTTGTTACTAATCCAACAGGTTTATGATAACACCATAACCGTCTTTCTTGTTTATCTCCAATTGGTTTATCATCCACTAAAATTTTATCATCGGAAGAAACTGTAAAAGCAGGGGTTGTCAACACAACACCGTTTACTTTCACCCGACCATTTAAAATCCATTCTTCTGCCACTCTTCTGGAACATAATCCACAAGCTGCCATTATTTTTGCAATTCGTTCTTTCTTTTCTGTCATAATTGGTATATTATAGTAAAAAACAAAAAGATGAAAGTAAAAAATGACCCCAAATGAAACGATTTTAAAAATAGCTTACCAATATGCTTTAAAAGCTTTTCAAAAAGATGAAGTTCCTGTTGGAGCTGTTATTTATCATACCAAAACAAAAAAAATTATTGCTTGTGCCCATAATCAAACAGAAGCAAAAAAAAATCCTTTAGCACATGCAGAGGTTTTAGTAATTCAAAAAGCTTGTAAAAAATTAAAAGTGAAACGTTTAAACGGTTACTCTTTGTTTGTCACTTTAGAACCCTGTGTTATGTGTGCCGGCGCCATTTCATGGGCAAGATTAGATAATGTTTTTTTTGGAGCTTTTGATCAAAAAACCGGCGCTGTTTTACAAGGGGCAAGAGTTTTTTCACATTCACAAACTCATCATAAACCAAATTTTCAAGGTGGATTTGATGAAGAAAAAAACAGTCAAATTTTAACTCAATTTTTTAAACAAAAAAGAATATAACATTATGGAAACAGAACAAAATCCGATTTTAACAGTCACACAAATTTCGCTTTCTTTGAAAAGCTGTGTTGAACAAGTTTTTAGCAATATCAGAGTAAAAGGAGAAGTTGTCGGAGTAAAAAAAGCCGCCTCCGGCCACATTTATTTTTCATTAAAAGACGCTGATTCGGTTTTATCAGCTGTTTGTTGGCGAGGAAAAGATAAAACAACTATAGCAGCACTTGAAGATGGACTTGAAATTGTTTGCACAGGAAAGTTATCCACATATCCCGGTCGATCTAATTATCAAATGATTGTTGAAAAAGCGGAACCAGCGGGAATTGGAGCTTTATTAAAACTTTTAGCTGAACGTAAAGAAAAATTAGAAAAAGAGGGTTTGTTTGATGAATCAAAAAAGAAAAAAATTCCTTACTTACCGGAAACAATCGGAGTTGTAACAAGCCCAAGTGGAGCTGTTATTCGAGATATTATGCATCGATTAAATGACAGATTTCCAAGACAAGTTTATTTATGGCCGGTATTAGTTCAAGGGGAGGGTGCTGCCGAACAAATTGCTTCTGCCATTCAAGGATTTAATAAAATTCCACAAGAAGGAATTGATTTTCAAAACAAAAAACTTTTAAGACCGGATGTTTTAATTGTTGCAAGAGGAGGGGGCAGTTTTGAAGATTTATGGTGTTTTAATGAAGAAATTGTTGTTCGCGCAGTTGCAGCTTCTGATATTCCGATTATTTCAGCAGTTGGCCATGAAACAGACACAACATTAATTGATTATGCTGCTGATTTAAGAGCTCCAACACCGACAGGAGCAGCCGAAAAAGCCGTTCCGGTCAGGTCTGAACTTATTTTAACTTTAGATCAACTTAAAAACAGAAATTTAGAGGCTTTATTTAGGTTTATAAATGAAAAAAATCTTAAATTAGATGCTCTTTCAAAATCAATGCCGCGATTAAATGAAATTATTAATCTTTTTTTTGAAAAGCTTGATGACAAAACGGAAAGACTTGCAAATGCTGTTAAAACTTATTATACGGGATATGAAAATAAATTAGAGTTTTTATCAAAACTTTTAAAATCATATTCTTATACATCTATTTTGGAAAGAGGTTTTTCATTAACTTTGGATAAAAAAGGAAACATTATTTCAACAGGAAAACAAGCTGAAACAATAGACACTTTCTTTATTAAGTATAGCGATAAAAAAGTTGAAGTTTCACCATTAAAAAATCAAGAAAAACCTTCAAAAAAAATAAAACAACAAAGAAATAAAAACTTTCAAGGAAATTTATTTGGAGAATAAAATGAAAAAGTTTTTTCTTTTTACGTTATCAATTTTACTGTCAACATCTTGTTTTTCTTTTGAACTTAGATCCCCAGTAAAAGAGGGAGGGTTAACATACGGAAAACTAGATAAAGATGAAAAACTTTATTTGGATAATCAAGAAATAAAAGCAACAAAAAGTGGTTTTTTCTTCTTTGGGCTTCCTCAAGATGCAACACAGTTAACACTTACATTAATTAAAAATAATAAAAAAACAAAACTAACTTTTCCCGTTCAAAAACAAAAATGGCAAGAAGAATATATCTCAGGTCTTCAACAAGATAAAGTTTCTCCAACAAACAAAAATCAAGAGAGAATTCAAAAAGAAAACCTTTTAATAAAAAAAGCCAGAGATAACTTTAATCAAAATTATTTTCCATTTTGTTTTGATAGACCTGTTAAAAATTTTAAAAGGATTTCAAGTCCATTCGGAACAAGAAGAATTTTAAATAACATAAAAAAAGCAGGTCATAGTGGTGTTGATTATGCAGCCCCCATCGGAACTAAAATTTTTGCACCAGCAGACGGTATTGTAGCTCTTGTTCATCAAGATATGTTTTTATCAGGAAAAACATTGTTAATTAATCATGGGTTCGGTCTTTTTTCAAGTTATTCACATTTAAATAAAATAACGGTTAAAGAGGGAAAAAAAATAAAAAGAGGAGAACTTATTGCTGAAATTGGAAATACAGGTCGATCAACCGGACCACATCTTCATTACGTGATCACATGGCAAGGGGTTAGACTGGATCCGGAACAATTAATTAATGACTTTTCTTGCTCAAAAAAATAAAAATAATTTAATTACTTGCTTTTTAATAAAAAAACTCATATAATAGGGTTATCAAATCTGTTAACAAAGCTACGGATAAAGAGCCGTAGTTTTATTTTTTAATAAAAAATTTAATGAAAGGATGAGCCATGGAAGAAAAAATACCTATGACATCAAACGGCTATGACAATTTATCAAATGAGTTAAAAAGACTCAAATTTGAAGAAAGACCGCGTATTGTAGCAGCCATCGAAGAAGCTCGTGGACATGGAGACTTATCTGAAAACGCTGAATATCAATCCGCTCGCGAACAACAAAGCTTTAATGAAGGTCGTATTATGGAACTTGAGAGCGCATTGGCAAGAGCTCAAGTGATTGACATTAAATCATTATCCGGTGATAAAGTTTTATTTGGGGCAACTGTAACTTTAGAAGATTCTGAAACGGGCAGTCAACATTCTTACCAAATTGTGGGGCAATATGAAGCCAACCTTGAAAAAGGTCTTATCTCTCTTCTTTCACCGATTGCAAGAGCTTTAATTGGAAAAAATAAAGGTGATTTTGTGGATGTTATCACTCCAAAAGGTGAAAAATCTTACGAAATTTTAAATGTTCAATTCATTTAACAAATATTTTTTATTCCTCTCTTGAATTTTGATAACATATTATATTATCTCTTTTAAGAGAGGATTTTTTTTACCTTAATGGAGTTATTATGCATACAAAAGTTTTAATTATTGGTTCAGGTCCTGCTGGTTATACGGCATCTATATACACCTCTAGAGCAGGTTTAGAAACAACTCTTGTCACCGGCTCAACAATTGGTGGACAATTAACAAGAACACATCAAGTTGAAAATTTTCCTGGATTTATTAACATATCCGGATTTGATTTAATGGAAAATTTAAAAAACCAAGCCATTCATACGGGAATAAATATCATTCAAGATGAAGTTATAAATTTAGACATTTCAACTAAACCCTTTCGTTTTGAAACACACAGTATAAAAAATGGCACAGCAGATGCAATTATTTTAGCAACCGGAGCAAGTCCAAAATGGTTAAATATTAAAGGAGAAGAACAATTTAAAGGAAATGGTATTTCAATTTGCGCAACTTGTGACGGATTTTTCTATAAAAACAAATCAATTGCAGTTATTGGGGGAGGAAACGCTGCTCTTTACGAATCTCTCTTTTTGTCAAAAATAGCAAAAGAAGTCTTTTTAATTAATAAGAATAATTCATTAAAAGGAGAAAAGAAACTTTTAGATGAATTATTCAAAAATGAAAAAATAAAAATTTTAAATAACACAGAACCACTTGAATTTATTGGTGAAAAAAAGTTATCCACAATAAAAATTAAAAATTTAAAAACAAACAAAGAAGAGTTTTTAAATATTGATGGGGTTTTTGAAGCAATTGGAACAAAACCAAATATATCTCTTGTGGATAAAAAATTAAAATTAACAAAAAATGGATATATTAAAACAAATAAAAGAACAATGGAAACATCTATAAAAGGAATTTTTGCTTGTGGAGATGTTCAAGAAGATACTTATAAACAGGCAATTATTTCAGCCGGCAGTGGTGCTATAGCAGCTTTAAGTGCTGAAAAATATTTACTTTGAACAACATTAAATATAAAAAAACGCTCCTATCAAAAGATACGAGCGTTTTTTTATGATATATATAACTATCATTACAGTAGATTAAATTTTTTTTATATGTTTACAAATAATAGTTTTATGCACGTTTTAAGCATCACTTTTTACCATACCACTAATTATATCCAAAATATAAAATATGTAGCTCTATGGGCTTTAAAATCATTTTTTGTTAAGGGTGATTATCAAAGATTATTATTTACTCTTTAAAAGCATTCTCTTCCTTCCTTTTTTGCAAAACATAAAGATGTTCATTACAAAAAAGATATAGAAATATATCCACAATAAAATTTCATTTATTTATATAAAATATATATTTTTTAGTAATAGGTATTGTGGATACTGTGAATAATTTTAAATTTTGTTTTTTACTAAAAGTTATCCCCAAACACGAATCGTGATGATTCAAGTTCGAATCCTTATTTTGCATATTTATCCACAAGTAAGTTATACCTCATTTGGGGATGTGAATAGATATTTTATGAATTTGGATAATTATAATTTTTTTATTCTAAAGCAAATGTTATCCAAGTTATTTAAAGTTATCCACAACTACGTCGTATGAATGACTTTTTATATATTTATACTTGTAACATATTGATTTTAAATATTTTTTTATTTTTGATATGTGTTTAAATATTAAATCTGTTTTTTTGGGTGAGATTTTATGCTTGATATCTTCTTGATTTTTATTTATAATTTAAAAAGTTTATTTATTTTATTAGGTTTTTTTTATGAGAGAAATAGTTTTTGATACCGAAACAACAGGGCTTGATCCTTTTCAAGGAGATAGAGTTGTTGAAATTGGCTGTGTAGAATTGGTTAACCATGTTCCAACTGGAAATGTGTATCACCAGTATATTAATCCTGAACGTTCTCTCAGCGAGGAAGTTGTAAAAGTACACGGTTTGACAGAAGAATTTTTGTCTGACAAGCCGACATTTAAAGAAATTGCAGATGAGTTTTTATCATTTATTGGCTCAGATTCTAAGCTTATAGCTCATAATGCTCCTTTTGATATTAAATTTTTGAATGCTGAATTATCTTGGATTGGGAAAGAACCTTTATCTGGAGATAGGGTTATTGATACCGTTGTGTTGGCAAGGAAAATGTTTCCTGGATCAAGGGTTAATTTGAACGAGTTATGTAAAAAGTTTCATATTGATAATTCAGCCAGAACGTTTCACGGAGCTTTGCTTGATAGTGAGTTATTAGCTGAAGTTTATTTAGAATTAATTGGAGGAAGACAGCCAGACCTTGTCCTTGAAAAAGAATCTGATATATTCTTATCTTCTGGTGGTTTAATAGATTTAAAAACAATAAAAAGGGAATTTAAAGAGCCTAGATCTTTTTTAGCTTCAAAAGAAGAGGTTGAGCAACATACTGAATTTGTTAAAAAAATTAAAAATAACTTATGGGGGATAAATGAAGGGGATTAGTTTTTTTGCATTTATAACAGGACTTGTTTTGTTAGGGGGATATATTTTAAGTGAGAAAAAAACAAATGCATATAATGCACCGATAATTTCTCAAAAAACAGAAAATGTTTCACGTGAAACAACAAGGCCAGAGCATGTAGTTGTTGAACAAGAAGAGGTTAAACCTGTTTTAACCGATTCTTCTTTAATTAATCAAATTCAAACACTTATTAATGATATTCGTTCTTTTTCAATGGGAAATTATGAAAATTTGAAAAAAGAATCTTTTAATTATAATTTTGGAGCATTTGATTGGAATATTGGTCCTGTTGATGGGAAGCAATTTTTTATTGAGTTAAAAAATATTGATAAAAATAAATGTAATAAATTAGTGAATGCTTTTATGGATGCGATTACTGTTAAGGTAAATAGCACAATGAAGAAAGATTTTGATAATTTAAACAATATTATGTTTATTTTTAATTAATTTTTAGTAATTTTAATGTAAAAGAAAATGTTTCACGTGAAACATTTTCTTTTTTTTATAAAAAAATACTTGCAAAATTCATATAAAAAAGTTAATGTTTGGTTAAGATTTATAATAGTTTTTGGGGGATGTTTCACGTGAAACAATTAGAAAACCAAATTTTACCTGCAAAAAAATTATTGGAGCGCTATATGGCGCTTGTTTTAAAGTGGCAAAAAGCGGTTAATTTGGTTTCAAATAAAGAAATTTCATCTCTTTGGGATAGACATATTTTAGATTCTGCTCAACTTTATTTTTTAATTCCAAATGATAAAAAAGTTTTGGTTGATTTAGGATCTGGTGGCGGTTTTCCGGCAGTTGTTATTGCTATTTTAAATAAAGTTTTAAAAGGTCCTTTAGAAAAGGTTGTTTTAATAGAGAGTGATAATAAAAAATCAGTATTTTTACAAGAAGTATCCCGTCTTTTAGATTTAAATTTAACGATTTTAAATCAACGTATTGAGGATGTAAAATCAGTTAAAGCGGATGTTATTACTTCAAGAGCTTTAGGGCAGGTAGATTTGTTATTAAATTTATCACAGTCATTTTATACGAAAGAAACTGTTTTTTTACTTCTAAAAGGGCAAAATATTGATGAAGAACTTTCAAAAATATCTTATACTTGCAAATGGAAGAAACAAAATAGTTTAACAAGCGATACCGGTTGTATCATAACAATAACGGAGGTTGTTTATTAATGAAAAAAGCACGTGTTTTTTCAGTATCTAATCAAAAAGGTGGTGTGGGAAAAACAACCACAACCATTAATTTGGCAACAGCTTTAGCTGCCGCTCAAAAAAAAGTTCTTGTTATTGATTTAGATCCTCAAGGAAATGCAACAGTAAGTGTGGGTGCAAAGCGTCGTTTAGGAACGAAAAATTCTTATACTGTTTTAGTTGGTGGGGAAAATCTTGAAGATTGTATTTGTAAAACAGAAATACCTTATTTATATGTTTTACCAGCCAGTAAGGAGCTTTTAGGTGTTGATATTGAATTGGCAACAGAGGATAAACCGCAGTTTTTCTTAAAAAAAGCTCTCGAAAGAGCTGATGATTTTGATTATATTTTTATTGATTGTCCGCCGGCAGTTGGTTTGTTAACAATGAATGCATTAACTGCTTCTGATTGTGTGATTATTCCAGTCCAATGTGAATATTTAGCATTAGAAGGGGTGGCGGATTTAATGAAGACAATTGGACGTATTCAAAAAACATTTAACCCTAATTTAATGGTTCATGGGGTTGTATTAACAATGTTTGATGGACGCTCTAATTTATCAAAATCAATTGTGAGTGATGTGAAAAAGTATTTTGGTGATCAGGTTTATGATACTCTTATACCAAGAAATGTGCGCATTCCCGAGGCTCCGTCACATGGATTGCCGGTTATGATTTATGATTATCGAAGTGCAGGGGCGCAAAGTTATTTACGTTTAGCTGCTGAAGTTTTAAAAAGAGAAAAGGAATTTTTAGTAAATGGAAAAGAATACGCGTTTAGGTAGAGGTTTAAGTGCCTTAATGGGTGAGGATGATGAGGTTTATGAATCAGCTCCTACGGCTAATTCTGAGCCTCCTGAGGGTATTTCTTTTGTTGATGTTGAGGACTTAGTTCCAAGTCCATATCAACCGCGAAGAGTTTTTGCAACTGATGCTTTAGCTGATTTGGTTTTATCTATTAAAGAAAAAGGGGTTTTACAACCTCTTTTGGTTAGAAAAAATCCAAAAAAATCAACTGGTTATGAGATAATTGCCGGTGAGAGAAGATTTCGAGCTTCAAAAATGGCTGGGTTAAAAACAGTTCCGGTGATTATAAAGCAATTTTCAAATAAAGACGCTTTAGAAGTTGCTTTAATTGAAAATTTGCAACGTGAAGATTTAAATCCGTTAGAGGAAGCTGAATCCTATAAACGTTTGTTACAGGAATTTAAGTATACGCAAGAGGAATTATCAAAAGTTATTGGAAAAAGTCGCAGTCATCTGTCTAATATGATGCGTTTATTAGAATTACCGGATGAAATTAAGCAGATGGTTGAAAAAAAAGAATTAACTGTTGGCCATGCCCGAGCACTTTTATCGGCACAAGATCCTATTTCTTTAGCTATGGAGGTTCTTAAAAAAGGGTATAGCGTTCGTAAAACGGAAAGATTAGCCTCTAAAAAAGGAAGTGGTTTGGCAAAATCACGTCAATCTGTTGAAAAACCAGATGATATCATTGTGTTAGAAAATGAATTAAGCAGTGTTTTGGCTGCAAAATTAACAATTAAATGGAATGGACATGCTGGTGATATCCAAATTAAATGCGATAATTTGGATAAGTTAGATGCAATTTTACAGCGATTAAGTATTGGGGGTCCATTGGAATAAAAAAAGAGCGATTTTATCGCTCTTTTTTTTATGTTTCACGTGAAACATTATGGAATATAAAATTTTTTAATCAATTAAATTAAAAAGATATTATAAAAATAAGATAAAACAGAGTAGGGTGCTTGATTTTTTTTATATAAATATGTTTCACGTGAAACATATTTATCAATATAGAAGATTTGAATTAAATCTTATAGAACGAAAAAGTATTTATTTTTTTATTTATATTCTTTGATAAGATGAGTAATGTTTCACGTGAAACATTACATAAAGGATGTAAAGAATGATAATTTTTAATTAAAGTTCTTTTTTTATAAATAATATTAAATATGGGGTGTCTTTTTTTTACCAGATAAAGAAATAAATGAAATGTTTCACGTGAAACATTTCATTTTAACTGGATAAAATGAATTTATTTGAAATATATTTTATTATAATGTAATAAAATTTTTCCTTGATTTATATTTTACATTGTTTCACGTGAAACAATGTTGTGAATATAGAAAATAATTGTAAATAGTTTTATTTTTTTATTATAAAATCGAATAGGGATTATTTAATAACATAAATATATTTATTTATATGGATAATCTATATAATTTTTCACGTGAAACATTATATAGGGTTACTTAAGATTTTACTTATATATAATAATTTGTTTCAGTATTAAATTAATTTAAAATCTGGTAATTTTTATAAAAACAGATCAATTGATGAATAAGAGTTTGTATTTTTAACTCTGATGTAAAAACAAATTAAGTTAAATAAAATTTATAAATATGTTTCACGTGAAACATGTTTATAATAAGATAAAATAGTTTTTTAATGAATAGTCCTTTTATTAAAATTAAATAATTTATTACCAGGTTTGTGTGAAAAAATAATGTTATATAAATATACATTATTTTTTAATATGTCTATATAATGTTTCACGTGAAACATTATTATTTTTTATATTATTTTAAAATATACAAAAGATTAAAATATTCTCTTTAATTTTATGTTTTTGAAATATTGTCTTTTTTAATCTATTTTATATGATAATAAAATAGATAGTTTTTTGGTATTATATTCATGTTTCACGTGAAACATATTTATCATTATAGAAGATTGGAATTAAATCTCATAGAACGAAAAAGTATTTATTTTTTTTATTTATATTGTTTGATAAGATGAGTAATGTTTCACGTGAAACATTACATGAAGGATGTAAAGAATGATAATTTTAAATTAAAATTCTCTTTTTTATAATAGATAATATTAAATATAATATATCTTACTTTCAATAAATAAAACAAATGTTTCACGTGAAACATTTGTTTTGAATATGATTAAATAATATATTTTTATATAATAGATATTATAAATATATTAACATTTTATATATAGTATTATCTTTGTTGTATAGATAAAGACGATTTATTTCTTCATTATAAAAAAAAGAGCGATATAATCGCTCTTTTTTTATGTTTCACGTGAAACAATTTATTGTTCTGAAAGTTTCTTATCCAACAATTGATTTGCAAGAGCTGGATTAACCTTGCCTTGAGAAGCTTTCATAATTTGGCCAACAAACCAACCTTTTAATTTGTCTTTACCAGCTTTAATTTCAGCAACTTTATCTTGATTTGCATTTAAAATATCTGAAATCAATGCTTCAATAGCGCCTGTATCAGATACTTGTTTTAATCCTTTCTCTTCAACAATTACGGAAGGATCTTTTCCGGTTTCTGTCATAATTTCAAAAACCTCTTTAGCGATCTTACCTGAAATTGTTCCATCATTAATTAATCCGACTAATGCACCAAGATTTTTTGCAGAAACAGGACTTTCAGAAATTGTTAAGCCTGATTTATTTAAATATGCAAATAAATCACCCATAATCCAATTTGCCACTTTTTTAGCATCTTGATTTTCACTGGCTGTTTCAAAGTATAAAGATGTTTCTTTATCACTTACTAAAATACCAGCATCATACGCAGGAAGTCCTAAAACCTCAATATAGCGCTTTTTCTTGGCTTCTGGCAGTTCTGGGAGGTTTTGTCTAATATTTTCAATATATTCATCAGTCAGTATCACCGGAAGTAAATCTGGATCAGGGAAATATCTGTAATCATTAGCGTTTTCCTTTGATCTCATAGAGCGTGTTTCCATGTTTACAGAGTCAAATAATCGCGTCTCTTGCGAAAATGTTTTTCCATCTTCGTATAAATCCACCTGTCTTTGCGCCTCAATCTCGATTGCTTGCATTACGAAACGAACTGAATTGACGTTTTTAACTTCAACACGCTGACGAAGTTCGGTTGAGCCGACCGGTCGAACAGAAATATTAACATCACATCTCATAGAGCCTTCATCCATGTTACCATCACAAGTTTCAAGTGCGCGAACAATGGCTCTGAGTTGGCGTAAATATTCGCCAGCTTCTTGAGGTGTTCTGATATCCGGTTTTGAAACGATTTCCATTAATCCTACACCAGATCTGTTTAAATCAATATATGATTTACTGGGATTCATATCGTGAATTGATTTTGCTGCATCTTGTTCTAAGTGTAACCGTTCCACACCAATCTTTTTTGTTCCATCATCAGTTGTAACTTCAATATATCCTTCACCAACAATCGGGTAATATAATTGGCTGATTTGATATCCTTGTGGTAAATCAGCATAGAAATAATTTTTTCTGTCAAAACGAGAATATTTATTGATAACTGCATTAAGTCCCATACCGGTTTTAACACATTGTTCAATACATTTTTCATTTACGACAGGTAACATCCCTGGAAAAGCGGCATCAACAAATGAAACATTTGCATTTGGATTTGCACCAAATTTTGCTGAAGCGCCTGAAAATACTTTTGAATTTGAAATGATTTGACAGTGAACTTCAAGACCTACAACGATTTCCCACTCACCTGTTTTTCCTTTAATTGTATATGTCATTTTGTTATCCTTTCACATGGTGTGGTTTTTTATCAAATCCAGCCAAAGATTCAAGAACACCTGAAACTTGGAATACTGTATTTTCATCAAAATGTTTACCAATCACTTGCAATCCGATTGGAAGACCGTTTTGAGCAATCGTAATTGGTAAAGCTAAAGAAGGAACACCAGCTAAAGAAGCCGGAGTGGTAAATACATCTCCTAAATATGTGTCAACCGGACTCATATTTTGCATAGCTTCATAAGAAAGAGCGGTTGTTGGAGCGGCCGGAGCCAAAATCGCATCAACTTTTTCAAAAGCACTGATAAAATCGTTATAAATGAGTCTACGAACGCGTTGAGCTCTTGTATAATAAGCATCATAGAAACCGGCTGAGAGAACAAATGTTCCTAATAAAATACGGCGGATAACTTCTGGCCCAAAACCATCCGTTCTTGTGTTTTCATACATTTCATCCAATGAGTTACCTTCAACTCTTGTTGTGTAGCGAACCCCGTCATATCTGGCTAAGTTTGAAGAAGCTTCTGCACAAGCAATAATATAATAAACAGGTAAAGCATATTTTGTGTGAGGTAATGAAATTTCAACAATTTCAGCGCCGGCATTTTTAAGTAATTCAATACCCTTATCCCAAGCTTGAGCAATTTCAGGATTTAAATCTTTTGAACGATATTCTTTTGGAATACCGATTTTTTTGCCTTTAATATCTCCTGTTAAAGCCAAAGTATAATCAGGAACCGGAGTATTAACAACTGTTGAATCTTTTTCATCATGTCCAGCCATTTCGCGTAATAATAAAGCGCAATCTTCGACAGAACGGGCCATTGGGCCGGCTTGATCTAATGAAGAGGCAAAAGCAACAATTCCATAACGAGAACATCTGCCGTATGTTGGTTTTATCCCTGTAATACCACAAAATGAAGCCGGTTGACGAATGGAGCCACCGGTATCCGATCCTGTTGCACCCATGCAAAGACCCGCACTTACAGCAGCAGCTGATCCACCTGAAGAACCGCCAGGGACTAAATTATATTCACCATTTTCATCTGCCCATGGATTTTTTGTTACGCCAAAATAACTTGTCATAGTAGAACCACCCATGGCGAATTGGTCAGTGTTTACCTTTCCAAGCATAATAGTTCCGGCATCTTTTAATTTTTGGGTGACGGTTGATTCATAAGGTGGAAGAAAATTGGATAAAATTTTAGAAGCGGCGGTAGTTTTAACTCCTTTTGTGCAATATAAATCTTTATTTGCAATTGGAATACCTTCCAAACGGCCGATTTTTTCACCATTAATTCTTTTTTTATCACTTTCTTGAGCTTGCTCTAAAGCTAATTCTGGCGTTTCTGTGATGTAAGCATTTAAAACTCTTGCTTTTTCCATTTCTTCCAAATGAGCTTTTGTAAGTTCAACAGAAGAAATTTCTTTTTTTTCAAGAAGTGAAATTGCTTCACTGATATGTAAATCTGTTAAATTCGTTGTCATAAAAATTACTCCACCATTTTAGGAACAGCATAAAACCCATGACTGGCGTCAGGAGCGTTCATCAATAATTCTTTTTGTAAATCACCAGTGGTGACTTCATCTTTTCTTAAAACAGGTTCTTGAAGAGATACACTGATTAATGGTTCAACACCATCAACATTAACTTCTTTTAATTCTTCAACCCAATTTAAAATGCTGTTAATATCCGCTGTAAATTTTTCTTCTTGATCGGCAGGAAATTTTAATCTTGCCAATGTTGCAATATTTTTAATTGTTTTTTCGTTAAAACTCATTTTTTTAACTCTCTTTAAAATTGTTTAACTTGTTGAATTTTTACGTTGTTTACGATGACTTTTTTTTGCGAAAAAGTCAAGAAAAATATAAGAAATCCAGTGAATTTTAATGATAATGAGTATTTTTTCCTTTTTTTGAAGAAAAAGAAAAAATAAATCTTAATCAATGAATTTTTTATAAAAAAGTTATTTTTTTCTGTTATTTATTTTTTTCATAGTATATAATAAAGAAAAAGGGTTTATTTTAAAGGGGACAAGAATATGAAAGAACCGGTTTTAAAAGCTGTTGCTATGCCACCACGAGTGTTTTGGGCACCCATGTATCCGGCAATTGTAAATTTTGCCATTCAAGCTGGTATTTTATTTGTTTGCATCACAGCTTTTGATATAAGCCCGCTTTATTTTATTGTAACAATCGGATTAGCTCATATTTTAATTGCCGCCTATTCTTTTAAAGAACCACATTTATCCAAAATGATGTTAACGTATGGGCCAATGGCCACACCTTCAAAAAATATTTATCCTGATAAAGGAAACAAACTTGCTCCATAAGGAACTTAAAACATGAATAATATTCAATTTGATATGAATGTATTTGATTTTTTGGCACAGGGGGCTTCCTCTTTTTCAACACTTGTTGCAGTGATTGGTGTTATTGCAGCAATGTTTATCATGTCTGTCTTTGTAACAAAATTGGGAGACATGATTTTGCCCAAACCAAAAGAAACAAGAGTTTCTGATTTTTTGCCTTTTAGTCGGTTAGATGAAGATGGAGCAACCATTCATTTAAGAAATGGTTCTCTTGCGCGTGTATTTGAAATAACGGGAGCTGACACAACTTTATTAACAGCTTCTGAAAGATTTGCATTAATGAATGCCCGTAAACAGTGGGTTGATTCAATGGCATCTTTAGAAGTTGTTTCTCGTGTTATTACAATCAGGGAAAGAATTGTTTTAGGTGAAGAAGGTGAACATAAAGATTCAAAATTATTGCGTCAAGTTTCTTTAAAATGGTCTGAAAGTATGAGTCGAGTGTTTAGGAATAAACACTATATTGTTTTATCTGTAAATGACAGAAAAACAGCATTAGATGATTTGCAACAAGCAACAATTGCTTTGACTTCAATTTTGGATGCATATCAACCGGTTCTTATTTCTGAAAAAACACCAATGAAGCATAAAGATAAAAGTCCTTTTTGGCTTTTTTCACAGTTAGCAAGTCCTCTTTCTGTTCCACAACCAAGAATCGGATTGGAAGAAGGCGAATCTTTAAATGCTTTATTAACCGCAGATTATATTCATTTTACAAAAGATGAAGGCATTATAAAATTCTTTTCAGGTGATATTGAAAAATATGCTCTTTGTATCGGTATCAGAAAGCCTGGGGATTTTATGGATGAGCAAATGATTGCTGATATTTTAAGCATTGATTGTGAAGTTACTTTAACTCATAATATCAAAGCAATTCCAATGGTTAAGGCAAATATGCTTTTAATGCAACAACGAAGAATGGCTTGGTTGACAACATTCTCAACAAACGTGATGGCCCAGTATAATACGGCTCTGGAATGGATGGATCAATCAGATGCTGATGGGCAAACTTTAAATGAATATGCTATGACTATTTTTGTTTATGGATATTCTAAAAATGAATTAAAATTCGGGCAAGAGGAAATTGAAAAAATTTGTCGTTTATATAATGTAACACCAGTTCGAGAAGGTTGGGCTTCTCAAGCAACATTTTTTGCCCAATTCCCAACTTATGATATTTATCCGAGAACGTTTTTATATTTGTCTCGAGTGGTGGCTTGCGCTATTTGTATTGATAAAACAGCTGAAGGGCGTCAAAAATCAGACTGGGGTCCTGTGCCGCTTTCTTATTTCAGAACAATTTCAGGAACAGCCTATGCATTTCAATTTCACGTTTCTGAAGAACCTTATGCTGTTGCTCATACTGTTTTAATTGGGCCAACAGGTCAGGGTAAAACAACTTTATTTTCATTCTTAGCCGGTCAGTCTATGCGTATCCCTGATTTAAGAACATATTTCTTTGATCGTAATAATGGTGCTAAGGTTTTTGCATTAATGCAAGGAGCTCCTTATGTTCGTTTTGATGGTGGTGAAGAATCTGTTTCGTTAAATCCGTTTGCTGTGCCTGATTCAGCAGACACAAGAGCTTTTTTAAGAACATGGATGCGTGATATTACCGGTGGAATAGACGCTGTTTCTGAACAAGAAATAGCAAGAGCGGTTACAACAGCATTTGAATATTTAAAACCGGATGAAAGATTGCTTAAAAACCTTTATAAAAGTTGTTTTGCTCCAAATGGGTTTATGCGAAGAGAACTCTTTAGATGGGTAAATGATGATCAATATGGACGTGTTTTTAACTCGTTAACAGATAATCTTGATTTATCAAGCAGATATATGGCATTTGATTTTACAACTATTTTCCAAGATAGTGTATTGGCGCCTGCAGTTATCAGTTATGTTATGTATCGAATTCAAACTCTTTCAACCGTTATGGGAACACCAAGTTTAATTATGATTGATGAAACGGCTCCTATGCTTGAACATCCAATGTTTAAAGATAGCTTTATCGTTGGGCTTCGTGAAGGACGTAAAAAACGTCAAGCTTATTTATGTGCCTTCCAGCAACCAAGATTTTTAGATGATAATGGACTCGGCGATGTTATTAGAGGTCAATGTCAAACAGTTATTTTCTTTAGAAATCCACAAGCAAATCCATCAGATTATGCAACATGGAATTTAACGCCAAGAGAAATGAATTTTATTATGGGTAAAGAGTTTGCTGAAAGAAAATATGCTATTTTGGTTTCAAGACCAGCAATCCATGAATCTGTTATCCTTGATGTTGATTTAAGTGGATTGGGACCGCTTTTAAAGATATATTCCTCAGGGAATAAGAGTGTTATTTTAGCAGAGCGGTTAGCTAAACAAATTCAAGATACTGATGCATTGGTTCAAGCTTATTTAGAGCAGGCATAAAAGAAAAATCCCTTGAATTTTTTCAAGGGATTTTTTGTAAGATGATATATTAATTTAAGGATAATAATTTGTTTTCTCGAATTGATAAAACAACCAATAAGATGGCACTTAATCCGACAAGAGAATAAACAAGTCTGGATAATAAACTCATTGGGCCAAAAATTGCTGCTACCAAATCAAATCCGAAAATACCTATTAAACCCCAATTTAATGCACCGATAAGGCAAATAATTGCTAATATTTTAATAACTATATTCATTTTTTTCTCCTTTTTTAAACATCAAACAAATAATTTTGTTTTTTTGTTATTTCAAGAGAAAAATAAAATAAAAACAATGTGCTATACCAAAGATACTTGGGTATAAAATTATTTTATTTCAGTATATTCAACATCAATAATATTTTCTTTTTTGCTTTTATGAGGTTTTTTCTTAATATTTATTTCGGGGGTTATTTTTAAAGAAAAAACTTTTCCTGAACGTTTAATAAGATAAATAACCAAACAAACAACAAGTAAGGGCAGTGCGATATAAGCGGCAAAATAAAGCATAAAAATAAAAAATAATATAAATAAAATAAACGTAAATATGCTGTATCCTGATACAAATAAAGCGGCAATAAGATTGGCTAAAAATGGGGGCATATTTTATTCCTCTGTCATTTTTTTTAATTGATATAATTGATTTAAGGCCTCTCTTGGAGTTAACATATCTAAATCAAGCGATTTTAAAGCAGTTAAAGCCGGAGATTCCTTTACTTTAGATATTTGGTTAAATGTTTGTGAAAACAAGGGTAAATCATCAAATAAAGGTTTTTGATCTTGTTTTTTTTCTTCTAACTGATTTAAAATGTTTTCTGCTCTATTGATGACTATATCCGGTAATCCTGCTAATTTTCCAACATGAATACCATAAGACCTGTCAGAAGCTCCTTTTGCTATTTCATGGAGAAAAACGATATCACCTTGCCATTCCTTAACTCTCATAGTGTATAAAGCGATTTTATCCATTCTTTTAGCAAGGGCGGTTAATTCATGATAGTGTGTTGCAAAAAGTGAGCGGCACTTGTTGTGGTCATGTAAATATTCAATAACAGACCAAGCAATTGAAAGCCCGTCATACGTTGCCGTTCCGCGCCCAACTTCATCTAAAATAACTAAGGAACGTTCCGTTGCACCGTTTAAAATACTGGCAACTTCAACCATTTCTACCATAAAAGTTGATCGTCCTCTGGCTAAATCATCACTGGCCCCGACACGCGAATAAAGTTTATCCACAATTCCTATTTTTGCACTTTCAGCAGGAACAAACATACCAATTTGTGCTAAAATTGCAATAACGGCATTTTGTCTTAAAAATGTGCTTTTACCTGCCATATTAGGTCCGGTTAAAATCCATAAAAGATCTTTCTCTTCGCTCATTTCACAATCATTTGGAATAAAGCTAATTCTTTCTTTTTGTAATGCTTTTTCAACAACAGGATGGCGACCGGCTTTAATTTCAAAAGAGGTGTCATTTGTTAATATCGGTCTGCAACAAGAGTATTTTGAAGCATATTCCGCATGGGAGCAAGCGATATCAATATTTGCAATTGCTATACAGGTTCGAACCAAGTTATCATTTTCGTTGCAAACTAATTGTATTAACTTATCAAATATTTCAAGTTCTAATTCAATTGTTCTTTCTTTTGCATGAATAAGCTTGTTTTCAAACTCAATTAATTCATCAGTTGTAAATCTGATTACATTCAACATAGTTTGTTTGTGAATAAATCCAAGCGATTTATCGTTTAACATATTTTCTGCTGATTTTGTTGGAACTTCAATATAATAACCAATTAAATTATTGAATGATATTTTTAAATTAGAAATACCCGTTTGTTCAATATATTTTAATTGTAAATCTCTCATTTTATATTTGGTATTGTCTTCCAAATCAAGAAGTTCATCTAACGGAGCATGATATCCTTTATTAATAAAACCGCCGGTTCTTGCTAAATGCGGAACGTCTTTTTCATTAATGGCAGAAATAACTTCTTTTACAATTTCCGAATATTCATTAAGATGAGATAAATCATTTTGAAGTGCATTAGGTATTTCAGCTTTACAAATTTGCGAGCGAATCAGAGGAATTTGCTGTAATCCTTTTGCAATGGATAATAATTCTTTGGGACCGCTGTTCCCCAACATAATTCTGGATAATCCACGTTCAATGTCAGGTATTTTTTTTAAGATATCGTGAACATTTTCGCGAATAGTTGGGTTATCTATAAAAAATTCAACCTTATCTAACCGATTATTAATTTCATCTTTATCTAATAAAGGGGTAGATAATTGAGCAGCTAATGTGCGCGCCCCGATGGCGGTTTTTGTATAATCAATTGTTTTTAAAACACTTGTTTCGTTTTTATTATTAGCAAGAGATGTTGTTAATTCAAGGCTTTGTCTTGTTGAAGCATCAATTTCCATAAATTTAGTTGAAACTGTTTTTTCAGGTAGTCTTAAGGAAGGTTTTGCACCTTTTAATGAGTTTAAAATATAAGATAATAAAACACCACAAGCAATAACTTCATGCCGCTCAAAAACATTTAAGTCCGGTTTTTTAAAAAAAGAATTTAATTCGTCTTGACTTTTGATAAATGAAAAATTCTCAAATTTAAGAAATGAATATCTTTCATCTTGTTCTTTTAAAACATTTTTATTTTCTTCAAAAAAGTTTTCAGATAATAAAATTTCAGCAGCATCAATACGAGATAATATTGAGTGAACATCCTCTTTTTTAGCTGTTTGAGTGTAAAAAGCGCCAGTAGACATATCAACCCAAGCTAAGGCATAATCTTCAAAGCCGGCAACAATTGTTGCTAAAAAGTTATTTTTCTTGGCATCTAATAAATCATCTTCAATTAAAGTTCCGGCAGTAACAATACGAACAACTTCGCGGTTAACAATCGCTGTGGAGCTTCTTTTTTTTGCTTCAGCCGGATCTTCTGTTTGTTCACAAATGGCAACCTTAAAGCCACCTTTAACCAATCGAGTCAAATAATTATGATAAGCATGGAAAGGAATTCCACACATAGGAACTTGTTGGTCACCATTTTTATTTCGGCTTGTAAGCACCAACCCTAAAAAAGAAGACGCTGTTTTTGCATCTTCAAAAAATAACTCATAAAAATCACCTAGACGATAAAATAATAAACAGTCCGGATATTGTTTTTTTACCTCAAGATATTGCACCATCATTGGTGTTAATTTCTTTTCTTTCATTTTATTCTTTCCTTTTCTTTGGTTTTCTATTATACTTCACGAATGATAAAAAGAAAAGTTAAAAAAACACCATTTTATTTTTTTAGATTCTTAGCGCGAATTTTTGTTTTAAATTTGCCAATTATTATTGCCCTTATTTTTTTGATTTTTTTAGGGAAGGTTAATTTATTAACAGCTTTTTATTTCTTTATTGCCTTTTTTCTTCTTTCTGTTGTATGGACAATTTATGTTTTTCATGAACAAGAGCAATTTATTAATTATTTGAAGGATTTATCGCAGGGTAGAGATGTTGATTTACCACATGTGCATAAAGGTATTTTTGGCTCTTTTCGACTGGCTGATGCCTTTTTATCTGTAAAACATCGTTGGTCTAATCAAACAATATCGGCAGACAGAATTTTGGAAAATTTACCCCATCCTCTTTTTTTGATTAATGAAAATGCAAATATCGTTTTTGCAAATAAAATGGGAAGAAATTTCTTTGGAGATGAAATTTTGCATCAACCATTGCATTCTTTTTTCAAAGAATCGGATTTTGTTTTTGCGTTTGAACAATTAATTGGAGAAAAAAGCAAACAAGAATGGTTCGAGTGGGATTTTGAAGACGATTGTTTTTATTCCTTTCAAGTTCGCTTTGAAAAATTACCGGCCCCTGCGAGAAATGGGGGTATTATTGTCATGGTTATGCATGATATTACTCAATTAAAGTTATTTAAACAACAACAAGCGGATTTTTTTGCCAATGCAAGTCATGAATTAAAAACGCCATTATCTGTTTTATCCGGTTTTATTGAAACATTACAAGGTGCGGCAAAAGATGATGAAACAGCTCGGGAAAAATTTTTGAATTTGATGGCGGAACAAACAGAAAGAATGACGAATCTTGTTCAAGATTTGCTTGTTTTATCTAAACTTCAAATGACGGAAAAAAATAATCAAAAAGATGTTATTTTAATTTGGGATCTATTGCAAAGTGTCATCGATTCATTAGAGTTGAAAGCTGCTGCACGACATAAAAAAATAGAGTTAAAACTTGTTCATGATATTCCGCGTTTAATTGGGAATAAAACCGAGTTGATTCATGTTTTTCAAAATCTTATTGATAATGCCATTAAATATGGTGAAGATAATTCCGTTATAACGATTCGTGCAGAATTAAAAGCTGGGTTTCCTCGTAAATCTGATAAATATTTTAGTGATATGAGGCAAGTTGTTCTGGTTAGTGTTCATAACACGGGTAACCCGATTGCCCCACAAGATATTACAAGGCTTTTTGAACGCTTTTATCGTGTTGATAATTTTAAAAGCCGAGGGGTGGAAGGAACCGGTTTAGGGCTTGGCATTGCGCAACAAATAGTTAATGCACATGATGGATTAATCACGGTTCAAAGTTCTTTAAAAAAAGGAACAAGTTTTAACGTTTATCTTCCGATTGATTTTTAGTTATCACTTCGTTTTAAAACATCCGCTAATACCATATATAAGCGACCACTATCTGAACCAATTAATGTAGTCATTAAATTTTTATCTACATTTTGCATCATTTTGGTCATATCTTCAAATTCAGTCATATATCTTGTTATGGCTTGGTTAAATTCTTCATTATTTAAATAAAGATCTTTAATTTGTTTGTGTTGTGTTTCACTAATCATACGGGTAATATATCGCATAAAAACAGCTTTATCCCCATCATAATATTTTTTCCATAACATATCTTCGGCTTTTGGTGTGAAAATATGTGCCATGTCAATGGAAAATGTTTGTAATTTATCCAAAATAAGAGAGGCATTTTGCAAGAAATCAACACTTGTTTTAGTTTCTTGTGAAACAAGATTTTCTGTTTGTTGAGGTGTTGGTTCTTGAATGTCTTTGGAAAGGGTTTTTGTTTCTTTTATCTCATCATTCAAAGCTTTTACTTTTAAAAGAGCTTCGTCTGATTTTTTTAGAACTAAATCGTAATTTTTTTGAAGAGTGCCTTCAATATTTTTAATTTGCTCATTTGTTTTTGCAAATGTTTTTTCAATATTTTTTTGATGTGATTTTAAAGTTGTTTCAGATTGTAATAAAACCTCATCTTGATTTGAAAGACCTTTTTTTATTTCTTCAATAAATGAAGTTTGATTTTTAACAAACGAATCCGATTGCTCAAGAGCTTTGTTTTGTAAATCCAAAATCGATTGAGTTTGTTCCAATCGGTTTTTCAAGATAAAGTCATGTTTTTCAGCTTGTTCATTATATGTTTTAATAACATTTTCAATTTCTTTAATTTTTAATCCTATTTCTGAAGCAGATTGTTGGGTATGTGTTAAAACATCTTTTGATTTTTCATCTGATTGTTTTAAAGCGTCTTCAATCTTTTTAATTTCGTTTCCATATTTGTTTAAATCAGAAAGCAGAGGAGTAAATGTATGGGCAGCTTCTTTAATTGTGTTTTGTAAAAGAATGGTTTTCTCACTAAACATATCCGAACTTTGCATCACCTTTGAGCTGGCATCTAATGAAGATTTGTTTAAATCTACAAGGCTTTTTGTGAGAGATTTAAGGCTCATTTTTGTTTTTTCATCTAATTGTAAAGAGGTGTTTTTTAATTCATTAATCCAAGTATTTATTTCTTGGTTTAAATTTTTTGTTAAATTTAAAACATCTTGATGAATTTTTTTAAATTCTTTTATTTGTTCTTTAAGTGCGCCGGTTAAACTTTTTGTATAAACAGCATTGCTGTTTGCCGGATAAATAAGTTCGTTTAAATATGAGCGAATCGTTTGAGCTTCATAAGAAATTTGATTAACTCTGTCAAAATATGAGCTGACCATAAATGATATTAAAATCGGAAAAAATAAACCACAAATGCCACCAATAAATTCAGCTGGTGAAAGGGTATGTCTTTCATTCCACCAACCGGAAGAAAACAAAAAGTCGCAAATAACAGCAAGCCAAATAACGGAAAAAATACTGGCAGCAATAAACCCCTTTTTTTCCCACCATATTTGTTTTTCAGGTTGTTCAATTGATAAAGTCATTTCATCTTGTTGAGAGGGATTATTGTTTTGTGTATACATGAAAAACTCCTTGGTTTAAGGGTGATTTAAAGAAAGTATAACATTCTTTATCCTTCAAATCAAGATGTTTATCCGTCTGTTAAAAATAGGTTTTTAAGACTTCTTTCGTTTGTTCCGGAGTGAATGTAATTTTGTTATCAAATTGATTTTTAAACCATGTTACTTGGCGTTTAGCATAGTGTCTTGTTTCTTTACAAGCTTCTTCAATCATTTCTTTGTTTGAAATTTCATTATTTAACCATTGCGATATTTGTTTTACTCCGATAGCTTTTGTGACGCCACCGGTTGCTTTGATTTCTTGCAGATATTTAACTTCTTCAATTGCTCCTTGAGATAGCATTTGAATGAAACGCTTGTCGCATCTTTCATATAGTATATTCCGTGGGGGATTTAAAAAGAAAATTTGAAATTTTTTATCAATAACTTTAATTTTTTCCAAATTTTGAAAATATGAAAAAGGTTTTCCTGTGGATAATTCAACTTCAAGGGCTCTTCTTAATCGTTGAGGATCAATAGCAGAGCATCCCTTTACTTTGGATTTAACCTCCTCAATATCCATTTGTCGAACAAGATTTCTAATTTCATCCGGTATATCGGGCATAGGTGAAATACCTTCCGTCAGTGCTTTAACATAAAGCCCTGTTCCACCTATAAAAATAGGATTTTCAACTTGGTTAATGATATCTTTAACATCTTTTAGCCAGCCCATAACGGAACTTGTTTCAAATGCTGACATATATCCATATAAGTGATGTTTGATTCCTTCTTGCTCTTCTAAAGAAGGTCTGGCAGATAATATTTTTAAATCTTTATAAACCTGAAGAGAATCGGTATTAATAATTTCACCATTCGTGCGTTTTGCAACTTGAATTGAAAAGGCGGATTTTCCACTGGCTGTTGGGCCAACAATAATTGGAATTGGTTTTTGCATTTGATTAATAAATTTTCCTTGTTTTTTTAAATAAAAAAAGTTAATATAAGTATATAATATTTTAATCTAAAAAGCAAATAAAAAGGCTTTTTTTAACCAGTTATGGATATGAGGCATTATGTTATTGAAAAAAATTTTTGTCGGTTGCTTATTTCTTTTATCCGGTTGCGGGTTTTCGCCGTTATATATGGTTGATAAAAATACCGGACAGTTGGAAACTGAAAAAATTGAAGTTGCCCCCATTCAAGATTATAATGGTTATGTTTTAAAACAAGGTTTAGATAATGCTTTTAATCCCAAGAAAGTTCATGGGCCTAAAAAATATATTTTAAAAGTTCAAATGAAAAATCCCCATCTTTCAAGTCAAAGTATTCAAGGGGATAATTTTGCCAGTCGAAAAAAGGTTTCTTTAAGAGCATCTTTTCAATTAATTGATAAGGAAACAAAAAAAGAATTGTTATCTTCCTCAACAACGGCTCTTGGGGCATTTAACGTTTTCTATGAACCTTATACAACTTATCAAGCTGAAAAAAGACAAATTGAAGATTTGGTTCAAATTCTTGTGACAAATATTTCAACACGGGTAGCAGCTTATTTTAAACAAGAAGAGGTTTTTGATGAAGGCCAAACCCTCACAGATTGAGGCACTTTCCAAACAAATTTGTTCAACATTTAAAATTGCTTTAATTCATGGGGCTGATTTTGGAATTGTTGAGGATTGTGCTCAAAAAATAATTAAAATGGTTATTCCTCAAAAGGATGAGTTTTCCTTTATCAAGATAAGTAAACAACATCTTAAGGAAAATCCGGCTTGTTTATTGGATGAGGGAAACTCTATTTCTTTTTTAGGTGGACGAAAACTTATTTGGTTAAAAGAGGCAGATAATAGTGTTGTTTCCTCTGTTGAAGATTATTTAAATTATATTCAATCTGACACATTTTTATTAATTACTTCGGATGCACTTCAAAAATCATCTGTATTAAGAAATTTAGTTGAAAATGCACCGGATGGTTTAGAAATAGCTTGTTATAATGATGAAGAAAAAGATATTCGTTTAACAATTTTAAATGCATTAAGAGAAAAAGGATTAACAGCAGATACTGATGTTTTAAATTTATTATCTGAACGGTTAACAGAAAACAGAATCACAACATTATCTGAAATTGAAAAATTATCTGTGTATGTCGGAAACAAACAAGGGGTAACAATTCAAGATGTAGAGGCTGTTATTCCAAAACCACAAAGCGCCACATTTGATGATTTGTGTCACCAAACAGCTCTTGGAAAACAGCAAGAGGCTGATAGAATTTTAAAAAACCTATTAGTTAATGGGGAAGCTCCTGTTACGATTGTAAGGGTTTTGATCTCTCACTTTAATAAGCTTTTAATGGCAGTAGATTTGTCTGAAAACAATGTTGCCAAAGAAGAAATTTTGAAAAAAGTTTTAAGAGCGAATCAATTTAAACAAAAAGATATGATGGCGACTCAAATTTATATTTGGAAAAAGAATTTTTTGGTTAAAGTGCTTCAATTATTATTAGAAGCTGAAAAACAAACAAAAACAACTGAGTTACCAGCAGAGCTTATCATTGAACGCCTGGTAACAACAATTGCGGGAATTCCTAAAAAAATAAGGAGAATTTAATCTTCTTTAACAAAGCTTTGATTGAAGATGGAATAAATATTATTATTTCCGATAATAAAATGGTCCAGAAAATCAACGCCTATCGTTGAAAGTTTTTCCTTTAGTGTCCTGCTGGAAATAATATCTTCTTTTGACGGATAAAAATTACCTGAAGGGTGATTGTGAACTAAAATGAAAAAAGATGCCTTTAATGAAACGCATCGGCTGATAATTTTGTTTGCTGGAATGTTGATACTGTCAACAGTCCCATTGTTGAAAATTTCATGCCTGATTAATGTTTTCGCTGGTGTTAAAAATAAACAAAGGAGTGCTTCTTCTTCAAGATGAGATAATTTCATCCTTGCAAAATTAAAAATAGAGCTCCAATCATCTAAATATACCAATTTTTTATTTAAAGGAAGCAGCATTTGATAACACATTCCTTCAACTAATTTGAATAAGGCAACACTTGATTCTTTAATCCCTTTTATTTCCATCAATTCAATTGGTTCTGCCGCTAAAACTCTTCTTAAGGTAGAATAACGACGTAATAAACTTTTTGCCAATGGTTTTACATCTTTTCTGGGAATAGAATAAGTTAATATAGCCTCCAGTAAATCTGTTTCGGTAAGAGATGTTGCGCCTTTGTCTAGAATGCGTTCTTTTATACGTTTTCTATGACCGATATAATCTGGGGGCAGGGGTTTATCAAGTTTCTCTTTTTCTGTCATTATGCCTCTTCGTAGGGCGGAAAAGTAAATCCTTTGGGTGAAAGGGTGAAAATTTCAAATCCTGTTTCTGTTATGCCTAAAGTGTGTTCAAATTGAGCAGAGAGCGAACGGTCTTTTGTTATAGCAGTCCACCCATCTGAAAGAATGGTTGATTGATGCGTTCCGATATTAACCATTGGCTCAACGGTAAAAATCATTCCTGGAACCAATGTCGTGCCGGTTCCTGGAGTTCCATAGTTTAAAATATTGGGTGCATCATGAAAAACGCGACCTATACCATGCCCGCAAAAATCAAGGACAACAGAATAATTTTCCTTTGCCGCCAACTTTTGCATTGCGTGGCCAATATCACCGGTTGTTTTTCCGGGGATACATTGTTCAATTCCGGCCATCATGGTCGCATAGGTTGTTTCGACCAATCTGCGAGCTTTTACAGATGGTTTTCCAACATAATACATACGAGATGTATCTCCATACCAACCATCTACAATAACCGTAATATCGATATTGATTATATCTCCATTTTGAAGAATTTTTTTGTCAGAAGGAATTCCATGACAAATAACATGATTGGGAGAAATGCAACTTGCTTTCGGATAACCATTGTATCCGATACAAGCAGGAATCCCACCATTATCGCGCATAAATGATTCCAATAAGCTATCTAAATAACCGGTTGAAACCCCAGGTTTAACAAACGGTGTAATATAATCTAAAGTTTCGGCTGCGAGTCGTCCTGCTCTTCGCATACCTTCAAAATCCTTTAATGAATAGACAGTTACTTTTTTTGACATTATAAACTCTTTATTTTAAAACAACTTTTATATATAAAATACTTCTTTTTTTGTTTTTTTCAAGAAAAATATTGTTGATTTTCAAATAAATGTTATACTGTAGAAACTTATTTTTAATATTTAGTCAACAAGGAGTAGAGATGTTTTCTTTGCAAAAGTGCCTGATGGCGGGAATCATAGTTTTTTTTATTACTTATTACATGTTAAAAAATTCTCCGATTTTTAATTAAACAGAGCTATAAAAAAACATTATCAATCAAGTTTTGATTTTGTTGACATACTTAAATTATTTTGCTATAGTTGGTATACCCTATGAAAAGGGAGGGGTCTTGTCTCGAAGTAGAGAGACCAAAGTTATATTGCTTTTTGAAAGGATATAAAAATGGCGCAGTCACATGCAAATGTATTATCTTTATTATACTCAAGTAACTCTTTAACTTTATATTTGGCGCAAGTTAATAAATTTCCAATGCTGGATGCGGATCAGGAATATATGTTAGCTAAACGTTTTCATGAAGATAATGATGTTGAAGCAGCTCATCAACTCACAACTTCTCATTTAAGATTAGCAGCAAAAGTTGCCTTATCGTTTAGACATTATGGTCTTTCTTTGGCGGATTTAATTTCTGAAGCAAATATTGGGTTGATGCAAGCTATTAAACGGTTTGACCCTGATAAAGGGTTTCGTTTAGCAACCTATGCTATTTGGTGGATTAAAGCCTCTATTTCGGAATTTATTTTAAAATCATGGTCATTGGTTAAAATAGGGACAGTTGCAACACAAAAGCGTCTTTTTTATAATTTACACAAAATTAAATCTCGTTTGGGTTTATATGATGAAACCAGTTTAAATGATGAAACGGCTGAGCAAATTTCAAAAATGTTGGGTGTTCCGAAAAAAGATGTTATTGAAATGGAACAGCGGTTAAGTGGTGATTCTTCATTAAATACAACTTTATCATCAGATACAGGCACGAATCATCAAGATATGCTTGTGGATAACTCTGTATCTATTGAGGAAGATTTGGGAAACAAAGAAGATTTTGAAGTTAAAAAAAGATTGTTAACAAAGGCAATTGAAACGTTGTCTGATAGAGAAAAAACTATTATTCAAAAACGTTTTTTGACAGAAGAAACTGTAACATTGGAAGATTTAGGAATCGAATTTAAAATCAGTCGAGAACGGATTCGGCAAATTGAAAATAAAGCATTTGAAAAAATTTCAAAATATGTGAAAGCCGAAGCGGTGGGATTAACAATTTAAAAAAAGCGGGGAATTCCCCGCTTTTTTATATTATCAATTATTTAGTTGACAACTTGTGTGCAATTTTTTGTGCAAGTTCGTCAATATTATACCCTTGAGCTTCAACATAAGAAGAGTAACTTTCCTCCATTGAGGAATAAAAATTGGATTTTTCTCTTTTAATTATTTTTCCATTTGCGTTTCTAAGTGTCCACCAAACATCAAAAGCGGCAAAACTCTTTTTTTCACCAATAAACCGATCAACTTCAATTAATAGGGTATAATCAAATCGACCACTTGTATCATAATTATCCGGTTTGATAAATGCGTTTGGTAAATAAGTGTTTAAATCTGCAATAAGAGTTTGCCTTATCATATTTGAAAGCGGTTCACCCCAGCGGTTAAATTCGGAAACTGTTACTTCAGGACTATTTTCCTCTTTTAGCACAATTTGAGGTTTATCAACAAGAGCTGGTAACTTAATAGGTTCGACCAAAACGGAAATTTTTTTTGATGATATTTCTTTTCCGGATTGTTGTTCAAGAAGATAAAAAGAGGGATTCGGACTTCTTCCTGAAAAGCAACCTGTTAAAAATAAGGAGAAAAGAGAAACAAGAAATATTTTTTTCATTTATTTAGCCTTTCCTTTTAAAACCGCTTCCGGATGTTGTTCTAAATAATCTGTTAAATTTTTCATTGATTTTGCAGCGGCACTGATATCAGATAATGTTGTGTTAACATGAATCAAGGTTTTATCAGTATTAACAAGAATTTTTTTGCTGGCAGGTGTCATTTGTTCCATTTTTTTAGTGACAACTGTCATGGCATCTAAAAGATTATTAATTCTTGGTAATGTTGTTGGTAAATTTTCCTCTAATGCAGATAAGATTTTATTAGCTCTATCCACCATTTCTTTTAAAGGAAGTTTTTGTATTCCTTGGGAGAGTTCTTTAATCGTGGAGAGTGTTGTTGGTATTTCTAATACACCGGTATTATGTTTTCTTTTTAAGATGATAGGGGTATTTGGTAAAAAAACAAGTTCAATCATTAATTGACCTGTTAAATAACTTTGAGTTGCAAGTTTTGCGCGCAGTCCATGCTCAATAAGTTGTTCTAATTTTTTTCTTCTTTGTGTCGCATTTATAAAAGAAGAATCATTGATGTCTTTTAATTTTTGGAATTTAACATAAACCGGTATATTAAAATCTAAAGGATTTTTACCCGTGATTAACTCAATACTGATTACTTTTCCAACTTCAACTCCTTCTAAAACCACCGGAGAACCCACAGACAATCCTTTAACGGATTCTTGAAAATACATAACTACTAAATTATTTTGTGAAGAGTTAAATTTATCCAACATAAATTTTCCGATAATACCAAAAAGTATCAAAAATCCGATTAGAACAAAAACGCCTACGGCTTTTGTATTTGGTTTTTTAGACATGTTCAGTTTTTCCTCTCGTTAAAAAATTATAAACTGTTTCATTGGGTGGATTTTTCAGCAAATCCTTTGGATTTCCATGGGCAATAATTTGTTTTGTATTCGCATCCAGAAAAACGGAATTATTACCAATTGAAAAAATAGAACTGAGTTCATGAGTAACAATAACCATTGTTGTTCCCAATGTTTGATTAATATTTAAAATTAAATCATCCAATAATTTGGAACTAACAGGATCCAGACCGGCAGATGGTTCATCAAAATAAACAATTTCAGGATCAAGAGCCAATGCTCTGGCAAGACCTGCTCTTTTTTTCATTCCACCACTGATTTGAGAAGGGTAAAAATCTTCAAATCCGGCCAATCCGACCAGTGCAAGTTTTAAAGAAACAATTTCATCAATTGTATTTTTAGAATAAGATGTGTATTGGGTTAAAGGAAGCGCAATATTTTCAGCTAATGTCATGGAGCTGAATAATGCACCGCTTTGATAAAGGATACCAACCTTTTTCATCACTTCTTTTTGATTTTTTTCATCTGAATTCGTGAACTTTTTACCATTAATAAAAACCTCTCCTTTGAGTGGCGGAACTAATCCGGTCAAAACTTTTAATAAAGAACTTTTTCCACAACCGCTGCCACCCATAATGATGAAAATATCTCCTTTATTCACAGAAAAATTCATATTTTTTTGTAAAATAAAATCGCCATATCCCATGGTTAAATTTTGAACGGTTATTTTTTTATTTTCTGATGTTGTTTTCATATCATATTCCTATAATAGAAAAAGCCCATGTGATAAATCCTGTTAAGATAATCATCCAAACAATAGCTGACACAACAGCTTTAGTTGTAGCAAGACCAACACTATCTGCATTTTTGCCGGCATTTATTCCATAATAACAGCCACAAAGAGCAATAACAAATCCAAAAATAAATCCATGAAAAATACCCACAAGAAAATTTGTTAAACCAAAAGCTTCAAATGCATATTTTAAATATTCAGATGAAGGAATGTTTAATAAGAAAACACCGACAAATGCTCCGCCTAAAATTCCCATAAAATCAGCTAGCATAACTAAAATCGGCATTGAAATAACAAGACAGAGCAATCGCGGAAGAACCAAAAAATCCATGGAAGGAATACCCATGGTTTTTAACGCATCTACCTCTTCATTTACCTGCATGGTTCCGATAGTCGCCGCGTAAGAGGCTCCCGTTCTGCCCGCCATGATGATACCAGCCATAATCGCTCCCATAATTCGAATCATTCCGATTGTTACAAGGCTGGCAACATAAATTTCTGCACCGAAAAGTTTTAACTGAATGGAGCCGACAAAAGCTAAAATCAAACCAACCATAAAACTGATTAAAGAAACAATCAAAAGTGCTTTTGGTCCACAGTCATTCATAACGAATACAAAATCAACGAACCGTGTAACAGCTTTTCCGGTTACCAATCTGCCAATAGATGAAAAGGCCTCTTTTATAAACGAAATCCCTTTTAAAATTGTTTGAAAAAGATTAAGCGTTGTTTCGCCAATATCTTCTAAAAAAGAAATGTTTTTTTTAACATCAAGTGTTGGTTTTCTGTCAACTGCCAAAGCTAAATTTAATTGGTCTTTGAGTTGAGTTGGGATTTTTTGATATTTGATTTCAATTTTTTTTGACTGAGCAAATTTTATTATTTTATATAGAAATGCTGTGAGTGTTGTATCCCATAATTTTAATTTTTCAGCTTGAATTGTTAATCTTTTTAAGGAAGAATCAGTAAGAGCGGTTAATACTTTGTTTTTAAGTGATAAATCTTCAAATGAAAAAAAATCATCAGTTAATTCCAGACATAACTCATTTTTTTGATTATTTTTGATTGTTAATGCCATTTTTAACTCTTATTTTTTAGCTTCATCGTAAAATAAAACGTCTTTTAACATTCTTATTTTTGCCATTTCCTTTTCTGTCAGAGGGATTTTTTCTTGGTTTTTATATGAAAACCCGTTTTCAATAATTCCCTCATTAAAAATAAGCTCTGTTAAAATTTCACCGGTTTGTGAATAACTTTTTGCAACGCCGTGGAATTTATTATTTTGAAAGGAGACTTCTTTTGTAAGTTGTCCTTTTTCATTATAAACTTTTGCAACCCCTTGTTTTTGATTGTTAATGTAAGGAATTTCACTGTGAATTTTCCCGTTTTTGAAATATTCTTTTAAAACGCCATCGATTTTGCCGTTGTTATACGTCATTTCAACCAATGTTGCTCCGTCTTTATCAAAAGCTTTTGATACTCCATGTTTAACCCCGTTTTGATAGGAATAAGTCGCAATTTGTTTCCCATCAAGATCATATTCTGTGGCAATGCCGTTTATTTTTCCGTTTACATAAGGAAATTCGGCCTGTAATCCTTTTGAATCATAATACATTTTTAATGAACCGTTAATTGTATTATTGATATAAGGTGCTTGGGTTTTGAGTGCTCCTGATTTTGAATAAGTTAAACTCAGCCCCTCTAATTTATCATTTTTATAAGTATAAACTTCTTTTAACTGCCCGGTTTCATAATAAGTTTTTTCTTCGCCGTTTTTTAAGCCGTTTTGATAGGGTGTTTCTTGTTTTAAAATTCCGGTGGGATAAAATTCTTTTGCAGTCTTTGTGAGTAAATCATTTAAATAATGTTCTTCATATTTTAAAACACCTGTATCATAATATTCTTTTAAAACACCTTCAGTCATATCATTATGACGCATATATTCAACCATTAAAGTTCCGTTTTGAAAATATTGTTTGAAAAGGCCGTCAATGCGATCGTCTTTATATGGGATTTCAAGGCGGAGTGTGCCATTTTCGTAATAGTAACGAGCAATGCCATTTTTTTTGCTATTCACGTAAGTAATTTCAGATTGAATATGGCCATTGCTGAAAAATGTCTTTTTTGTTTTTGTTGTATCTCTTAAAAAATAAAAACAAGCAGAACAGGAGATGATTAAAAAAACAAAAATGAATAATATTTTCTTTAGCATTTTAAACCTCAATAAAAATATATATTTGAGTATAAGATAGTTATATAATTTGTCAACAAAATATCACTTTTTTCATTTAAAAATGATTGGTTTTTATGTTGATTTTCGTTTTCAAGCCTGTTAAAATAAAAAAAATATCAATATAACAGATAGAGGTTAAAATGACGAAAAAAAAGATTGCCGGTATAATATTGGTTGTTTTATTGATTATCGCCACAGGTTTTGGTTGGCGAATGTCAGTTCAAAAAAAATCATCTTCCGGACAACTGTTAACAGAACTTGAAAGCACAAAAAAATTGCATTTAAGAATTTTAACAGGAATGGTTTATCGTCATTTGGTCGGATATAAAATGGTTTGTCAGGAGGAGAGTGTAGATCTTAAAAAATATCCGGATTATTTTGCCTCTAAATATAAAAATGGAATCCAAAAAATTGATGAGGCTTGGAAAAAAGACGGAACAAATTTAAAAGAAGTTTTAGTTCATTTTGACCCAAAGTTGTTTGATAGTATTTCAACTGATATAAAAAAAGAACTCATTGATATTGAAAGAATGGCCGCAAAATATGTTATTGCGCATCAAAAAAATATCTCTCCCGAAGAAGTTCGGTGGTCTAAAGAATTTGAGCAAAAACTTAATTTAAAAGATGCTTGTTTTTTATTAGATGAGGAGGCCGCCCTCTTTTTAGATAATTCTTCATTTGATAGAGAATTTTATGACCGAGTGCAAGAATTAAAATAATTTTAGATTCATTTGACGATTCGGGGTGTTTTTTTTAATTTATTCCCGATTCTTATATTTTTTTGATTTATCTTTCTTAAAGTGAGAGGAAAAAAGCAAAAAAGTATACAAAATAAAGGTTTAAAACACAATATCTTGAATCTTGAATACAATATATTGCGTCAAGAAATTTATTTATGAAAATAAACAAAAAGTTAATTGCTATTTAAAAATATTTTTTTAAGATAAGAATCAGAAAATCAGAAAATCAAGGAAGACAAAATGGCTGAACAAGGTTCACAAACGCTTACTCATGAATGGCAAAAGGTTTGTTCCTATCTTGAAAAAGAGCAGGGGAACAAGCTTGCATTGCGTTTATTAAAGCGTGTTGCTGTTAAAGGAATGGAGGCAAATGAGGTTTGTCTGAGTGTTCCGACAACATGTATTCATGAGTTTATTAAGCAAAATTATGCCGATCAATTGTTATCCTTGTGGAAACAAGAAAATCCTTTGGTTGAGAAATTAAAATTTAAATTGGCAAGCCAATTAAATGATTCCTTTCAACCGGAACCAAAGCAAGAGGTTTTGCCTCTTGAAGTTAAAGAAAAAGAAGAACCCTTTTTTCAAGAAGTGGCAAAACCTGTTTTGCCTCCTGTTAATAAACCATTTTTAAGAACATTATCAGAGCTTCAAAAAAGCAAGCCGATTATTGTGGAACAGCAATCGACAAAGCCGATTGTTAGTGAATTGCAACTTTCGATGGACGGGGAGACAGTTCCTTGCATTTTAAATCCTGCGAATACATTTGAAACCTTTGTTGTCGGTAAATCGAACGAGTTTGCTTATGCTGCGGCGAGGAAAGTTGCAGAGGATGATTCTGTTTCTTTTAACCCGTTGTATATTCATGCTCCGGCGGGTCTTGGAAAAACTCATTTAATGCATGCAACAGCTTGGCGCATTAAAGAGCTTTATCCTGAAAAAACAGTTCTCTACTTGTCGTCAGAACAATTTTTCCAACATTTTGTAAAAGCGCTTCGTTATAATAATACTGAATCATTTCATAATTTATTTAGAAATGTTGATGTGTTAATGGTTGATGATATTCAATTTATTTTTGGGAAAAAAGCAACACAGGAAGAATTTTTTCACACGTTTAATGCGCTTGTTACAAAAGGTAAAAAGGTTATTTTATCTTCAGATACAAATCCGCTTGATTTGCAAATTGATGATCGTTTAAAAACAAGAATTGCGCAAGGATTGGTTGTGAATATTCAACCGACTTCATTTGAATTACGTTTAGGTATTTTGAATGAAAAGATTAAAACAATTAAAACAAGTGTGCCTTCAGATGTGTTGGAATTTTTGTCCCAAAACATTACAGCAAGTGTGCGTGAACTTGAAGGGGCTTTAAAACGGGTTGTGGCACGTGCCGAATTAATCGGAACGCCGATTAATGTTGAAACAACCAGAGAAATTTTGCGTGATATTTTGCAAATTTATGAAAAGCAAATTACCATTGCCGATATTTTGGAAGTAACAGCAGATTACTATGGTTTAAAAATAAGTGATTTAAAATCTGTTCGAAGAGAAAGAAGAATTGCTCGTCCGCGCCAAATGGCAATGTATTTATCAAAATTGTTAACGTCTTTATCTTTGCCTGATATAGGAATGCATTTTGAAAGGGATCATACAACAATTTTGCATGCGATTCGAACGATTGAAGATTTGGTCGCTAAAGATGAACAATTACAAGATGATTTAGAACGTTTGCGCGTTCACTTAAAAGAGGGGTATAATGTCTAACATCAATTCTTTCAATAATCCGTTTTTATTGGGATTTGAAGAATTTGAAAATATGTTACTCCAAATCTCTAAAGGCGCTGAAAATTTTCCTCCATATAACATTGAACAGTTGGACGATGAATATTTGAGATTGTCATTAGCTGTTGCCGGTTATAAAGAGGAGGATTTAGAGGTGAGTTTAGAAGAAAAACAGCTCACAATTAAAGGTCGCCAAATAAATGACCCGAATCGTCATTTTTTGCACAAAGGGATTTCATCTCGTTCTTTTATTAAAGCGTTTGTGTTAGCTGATGGTTTGGAAATAAAAGGGGCATCTCTTGAAAATGGGATTCTTAATATTGATTTAAAGAAAAAGATTTTGCAAAAAAAGATTCAAAAAATAACGATTAAAACTCAAAAATCCGGCTGTGATTGTTTGGTTTTACCAACAAAAGGAGAGATAGATGAGTAAAAAAATTAAAATAGGAATGAATGAAGAGTTGTCAGCATTAATTAATCCGCTTCAATTAAATTTTGACACGGCATATATCAAACAAGAGCCGTTAAATAACGATATGGTTTGGTCCATTTATAATGAACAGGGCGAAAAATTAGGTTATGCCGCATCTCGCGAAGTTGCATTTGCCGTTGTGATGCAAAATGAATTTATTGGATTAAGTGTGCATTAATTTATTTTATTACTTGAAAAAGTTTTTGAAGATTCCTATACTGTTTAAGTCATCAAAAGTCTTAATACGGGGGCAGATAAAAAAGCATCGATCTTTCAACGGTTAAGGTGAAAAAAGAATCAGATGATGTTATTTAAAAATTATTATATGGAGTTAAAAAAATGCATACAGGTAAAGTAAAATGGTTTAACTATAAAAAGGGGTATGGTTTTATCAAACCGGATGAAGGGGAAAAAGATGTGTTTGTTCACATTACCGCTTTACATGCCTCCCATTTGCGCGTATTAGAAGATGATCAACCTATTTCATACGATTTAAAAGAAGAAAATGGCAAAATTTGTGCCACAAATCTTGTTTTAGGTTAAGGATAGATATCAAGAAAAAACGCTGAAAAAAATCGGCGTTTTTTTATATTCTTAATAATAAAAAACACGGGATAAAACCCGTGTTTTTTTCATAGGTTAAAAATGCTTAACCCATTCGGGAGCCATTCATGCGCATATAGTTATTAGCAACGGCATTTTGTAATCCTTGATCTTCAGTGATTTCTCTTTCAGCGCCGGCACGCAACCTGTCTGACAAAGATGTTTGTTCTTTGACGACGCTTACCTGTCTATCATCACCTGGAGCATAACTCATGCCGGAAACAGGGATTCTTGGGTTTGTTCTAGCTTGCCCTTTATTATTAATGCAACCTTCAGCCAACTGAACTGATCTTGCTAAACTTTCTAATTGGGCAGGATCTGTTATTTGACCGCTAATCAAGGCGTCATAAACCTGTCTGAAAGTCATATCACCTGAACCTAAGGCTTGATCGGCTGTTTGATATGTGCCATCAGACATTTGAAGTTTTGTTGATGGGCCATAGAAAAGACGTGCTTGTTGCATACGATAAAGATAAACTTCAGCGTTACTTTGCCCTCCAGGACCCATTGGCAAAAGACCTTTCTTTTCCATTTCCCTGATATTTGCCAAAGCATTAGCGGTTGCAGTTTCCATCCCAACTCTGCCACCTAAGGCTGCCCGTTGTCTTCTGGCTTGTCTGGATCTGCCAGCTCTATTAATGCGGTTTTTAGCCTGTTGAACAGCTCTGGTGTGTGCATCATTATCCGCACCATATCGATGTCTGACAACTTCAATTTCTTGTCCGCCAATAGTTTCTCTGACATTATCATTTTCAGCAAGATCTAATGCATTATCTCCATTAGAATTTCTTATAGCTGCATCAGCACCATTTTGTGTAAGAAGTTCTGCTGCCTCATTATGCCCATAAACTGAAGCATGCGAAAGAGCTGTATCTCCATAATTATCTTGAACATTAATATTTGCACCAGCCTTGATTAACAAGTCGATATCTGTAGCATTTCCACCAATAGCCGCGTGAATAAGAGCTGTTTGACCATTATTATCAACAGCATTGACATCAGCTCCCTTTTCTATTAACACTTGCATTGTTTCTGTTCTTTGGCCGATTGCTGCTAAAATAAGAGGTGTTCTGCCGTCGCTATCTTTTTCTTCAAATCTTGCACCTTTATCAATCAATAATGCTACTACTTCTGGACTTCCATGCTTTGCGGCATGCATAATAGGTGTATCACCATTTCCATCAACGGCATGGATGTTAGCCCCTGCATCAATTAATGCTTTTGTTATGTCGGCATCCCCGTTTATGGCCGCCCAATGAAGAGGGGTGTCACCATCTCTATTTGTTGTGTTAACAAGCATAGGGTTTTCCCGAATTAATCTTAAAGCTTCTTCTTTGTTGTTGTCGCGAATCGCTACAATTAAGGGGGTATTCAGAGCACTTTGATATCCATTTTCTTCTTCGTTGTTTTGAGGGTTTTGCTGTGCTAAATCACTACTAGATAAACCTCCATGACTGCTGATAATATTTTTTATACTGTCATTTTGAGCTAAATCAAGAGCTGTTTGACCATTTTTATTTTGAAGATTAACATTAATGCCTTCAGCTTCTAAGAGCATAGTTGTCGCATCTGAATGTCCCATTGGGGCCGCCCACATAAGGGCTGTTGTTCCTGCGACATTTTGTGCATTGACGTCTGCACCCTTACTTAATAATGACTGAATAACATCTGTATTTCCCGATCGTCCTGACAATATGAGAGCTGTATTATTGTTGTTATCTCTTGCATCAACAATAATATTTTCTGCTTGAAGCAATCTGTCAACAGCTTCTGCACGACCGGCTACAGCTGCAAACATAAGACCTGTTTGATTGGCTTCATTACATACATTTGGATTAACACCCGCAGATAGTAATCGGTTTATCTCTTCTAAGTTGCCGGAACGACAAGCTACTAAAAAATTCTTTTCATCCTCAGTTGTTGCGAGCACCAGTCCTGGTGTTGTAGATGGCACAGGCTGTTCTTGTTGTCCTGTATTTACAACGCTTTCTTTTTGTCTCTGAATAACACTTAAAACTCCTTCAACAGCATTTCCCTCATTGGGATGAGCTTCTCGATATTCAACAAGTATTTCTTCAATACTTTTCCCATTTTCACCTGGTGTTTTAACTGTGTAGTCGGCCCCATTTGCAATCATAGACGTTGCTAGATCGAAGTGTCCATGTGTAACTGCTTCTAAAAGAGGGGTCATTCCTGCTATATTTCTATGATTAATTTCAGCGCCTCTTTTAATTAATTCTGTTGCTACATCTTCTTTGCCTGTACGTAAAGAAACCATTAAGGGGGTGTCACCGTTGCTATCTGCTGTATTAACATCCGCACCAATTGTTATTAAGTGAGAAACTCTGTTTATATCTCCAGATTTTGCCGCTTCTATAATAGGGGCAGGGTCTTCATTTCTTATGTTATAAGCGGCAAGTAAATCGTTTTCTGCTTGTTCCAAATTAACACCGGCGGCATCAGCTCTTTTTCTGGCATCCCTATAATTTGTTTCTATCCATCCCATATTAGCTGCATGGGGGCTTGCACCAGAGTAACCAGGTGCACCAATTTGAGCCATAATCATATCATAAACTAGAAGTTGTTCATTGTATTGATTTCGTCCTGCGAGAGTGGCATTTAAAGATGTTAAAAGTTGTTTTCTTTCTTCTTGGGACATTCTTGCCCAAGGTTTGAGTTGGGAGGAAATAGCTCCAATTTTTCCTTCTCTCCTTTGAAACTGTAAAATATTATCATTGTTTGATAACATATTTTCACTAACAACATTTGGCACAGCATCTGGATTTTGAAATAAAATTTGTCGAATATTTTTGTTGTGAATAATATGGGCTAAGGCCTCTCTGACTCCCTGATAATACATATTTCCCCCTGTTTGTTATAATAATTTAAAATTTTTTAAGTTTATAATTTTACTCTTATCAAAAAAAAAGCTTAAATACAAGATTAAAATATTATTTTAACATAAAAAAGTGCTTCTTCTTGCTTGTAAGTTGTTTTTATGTTAAAGTAAAAGAAACAAGGAGGCTAAAATGAGTAAAAAATCCCTTTCAAAATTGCCATCAATGAAAGAATTGATGGATTATTTGAATGCACAAACAGGGGTTGTGTCAAAACGAAATATTGCCAGAGATTTTAAAATTAAAGGGGATGACAGAAAAGCCTTAAAAAAAATGCTTAAAAGTTTAGCTGAAGAGGGGCTTATCTCAAAATCAGATACCAGAAAAGGACGTCTTCATGTTGCCGGCAAGCTTTCTGAATATGAGCAAATTGAAATTACCGGAATAGATTCAATGGGAGATTTAGTTGCCCGTCCATTGGATTGGAAAACAAATAAAGAAACCCCTCAAATTTTAATTACGAAAAATAATATTAATCCACCGGCTGGTGTTGGGGATATTGTTCAAGCACGTTTAAAACAGTTAAAAAAACTTTTTTATGAAGGTGAAATTATTCGCCGAATAACCGCCAATCAAAATCAAATGGTTGGGGTTTATGAAAATAATAAAGTTTATTCTGTAGATCGCCGTTTAAAACAATCTTTTTTACTTTTAGATGTTCCAAAAAATGTTAAAAATAAAGATATTCTTTTGGTTGAAATCCCGTTAATCAGAACCAAAGAGCCGGTGGCCAAATTTATTCAAAAAGTGGGATCTTGGGAAGACCCTTTTGCGGCCACGATTTTGGCAATTTATATGCATAAATTACCGGTCATGTTTTTAAAGCAAACTGAAAAAGAGGTTAAAAACCTTACTGTTCCTCCTGTGGACAAGTTTAGGATTGATTTAAGGAATATCCCTTTTGTAACCATTGATGGGGAAGATGCAAAGGATTTTGATGACGCTGTTTGGGCCGAACCTGATCAAGATGAAAAAAATAAAGGTGGCTTTCATATTATGGTTGCTATTGCAGATGTCAGTTGGTATGTCAAGTGTGAAACAGCTGTTGATAGTGATGCAAAACTCAGAGGTAATTCCGTTTATTTTCCGGACAGAGTGATTCCGATGCTTCCTTTTGAATTATCAAATGGTGTTTGTTCTTTAAATCCAAATGAGGAGCGTGCGGCTCTTGTTTGTGAAGTATGGATTGATAAAAATGGTGTGAAGAAAAAACATTTATTTCATCGGGCGCTTATCAAATCTTGCAGGCGATTGACATATCCCGAAGTTGAAGAGGCTATTAAAAATATAACGCCGATTAACGGACTTGAAAAAGAAATAGAATCGCTTAAAAACGTTTATGGGTTGTTAAAAAAACAACGCCAAAAACGTGGTGTAATTGAAATTGATGTTCCTGAACAGCAAGTGCAATTAGATAAAAAAGGGAATATTATTTCCATTCATCCACGGCAAATGCTTTCCAGTATGCATTTAATTGAAGAATTGATGATTTTAGCTAATGTATCTGCAGCTGAGACATTAGAGGAAAAAAGAAGCCCGGTTATGTATCGCGTTCATGACAAGCCCTCTAATGAAAAATTGGAAGTATTAAGTAATTTTTTGAAATCATTGCATATTATTAAAAACCCTTTAAAAGAATCTGTTGAACCAAAAGATTTTAACGATATTTTAACCAAAACAAGAAAAAAAGATATCAGCTTTGCGATTAATGAATTTGTATTGCGCAGTCAATCGCAAGCAAAATACAGTCCTGAAAATATCGGGCATTTTGGTTTGGCTCTTTTAAGATATGCTCATTTTACATCGCCGATTCGAAGATATGCAGATTTAATGGTTCACCGTGCTTTAGTAGATGCTTTAAAATTAGGCGAGGGTGGTCTTTCAAAAGAGGCTGTGGATAACTTTGAAAAAACAACAATTCATATTTCACAAACAGAAAGGCAAGCAGCCTCTGCCGAACAAGATGCATTGGATAGATATATTGCTTCATTTCTTAAAAATAAAGAGCAAAAGGCATTTATGGTGCGTATTTCATCTATCACTGATTTTGGTGTTTTTGTTCGAATGGAACAATACGGAACGGATGGTTTTATCCCGATGAGATATTTAAAAGGTGATTTTTATGATTATGACGAAAAAGCGCAAATTCTTATGGGTCGAAGCACAGGAAAAATATATAGAATTGGAGATAAAGTGAAAGCCGTTTTAAAAGAAGTATCTCCAATAACGGGAGGTTTATTGTTTAAGTTAAAAAATTAATCTAAACAAGATTCTTTATATTGAGCTTGTATAATTTCTTCGATAAGTGTTTTATCCCAAACAAGAGGTTGCTCTTTTATGGGAGAGGGATGATTGCCGGAAAATACCCCTATAAAACAAAAAGAATTTTGATTTAAATCTGTTTTTTTGAAAACAGCTGCTCCAAAAAATCCATTGCGATTGGTGGTGTTTATTAACAAAACATTTTTCTCTTTTTTCAAAATTTTGCCTTCTGCATAAACCGGATTATTTCTATCGTCTGATTCATTGGGAAATAAAGGGTAGCCGATAACAATAACCTCGTCTTCACCTTCTTCTTTTTTAAGGGTGTCAAAATCATTAAGGGCTACTAAATCTTGTCCTTGAGGGTCAATGGGAAAAACAGCGATATCGACTTCTTTTTTATAAGTGGGATGAATGTAAAAATTTGATTCAAAATTATCGTCATAAAGAGGAATGTGAACAGAAAAACATTTCTTGTTTATTGATACCAAATCTTTTTGAAAGACGGAAAATTTTGTTTTAAAGTGAGTTGGAATTTTTTTACTGTTTAACTTAAAATATCCATTAGGAACAGATCGCCCTAAAACGCTACCAAGAGAAGTAATAAAGTAAAATTTTTCTTTTGATCTATATAAAAAACCACTGGAAATATATAAAAAATTATCATTTTCCAAGGCAGATAAAGGATAAATAAGAGAAGAAAGAATATAATTATTTGTTTTCATAGTTCAAAAAAAAGAAACCGCCGAGGGAGAGAGCGAACGGTTTCTTTTACCCAATATATTATTCAATACTTCCATCATCGCCGTCAGCTATCATCATTTGACGGGATAAATCAGTTGCATTTGAGCGAATCGTTTTTTCAATTTCATCAGCAATTTCCGGATGAGATTTTAAATAAGTGCGCGCTGCTTCTCGACCTTGCCCGATTCGTTCACCTTTACAAGAGAACCAAGAACCTGCTTTTTCGATGATACCGGCTTTGACTCCTAAATCCAATAATTCGCCTGTTTTAGAGATGCCTTCTCCATAAAGAATGTCAAAATCAACTGTTTTGAATGGTGGCGCCACTTTGTTTTTAACAATTTTAACGCGCGTTTGGTTTCCAACAGTGTTTTCTTTATCTTTAACAGCTCCGATTCTTCTAATGTCTAAACGCACAGAGGCATAAAACTTAAGCGCATTACCACCGGTTGTTGTTTCCGGATTTCCAAACATAACACCGATTTTCATGCGAATCTGGTTGATGAAAATTACAAGTGTATTTGCTCTTGAAACAGATGCTGTAATTTTTCTGAGCGCTTGACTCATTAAACGAGCTTGAAGACCCATGTGTGAATCGCCCATTTCTCCTTCAAGTTCAGCTTTAGGAACCAAGGCGGCAACAGAGTCAACAACTAAAACATCAATTGTTCCTGAGCGAACTAATGTATCTGCAATTTCAAGGGCTTGTTCGCCTGTATCCGGCTGAGAAACCAATAATTGATTGATATCAACGCCGAGCTTTGAGGCGTAAATCGGATCCATCGCATGTTCCGCGTCAATATAGGCACATGTTCCTCCTGATTTTTGAGCTTCTGCCACAACATGAAGCGCTAAAGTTGTTTTACCTGAACTTTCAGGACCGTATACTTCGATGATTCTTCCTTTCGGGAGGCCGCCGATGCCGAGAGCTAAGTCAAGTCCCAATGATCCGGTTGATATCGCCGGAATTTCAACGGCATTACCTTTTTGGCCCAAACGCATAATGGAACCCTTTCCAAATGCGCGCTCAATTTGGCTGAGGGCTGCTTCAAGTGCTTTATCTTTTTCCATAAAAAATCCTCCTTATGTTCTATTTATGTTCTAATATATTGTATCTAATTTTAACAAAAAAAACAATATTTTTTATTCATCTTTTTATTTTTTTTATAACTAATTAAAAAAATTAAAAAAAATGAAATTTTTTTGTTGCATTTGGTGAAAAAAAATTATAAAGTGCACCTCTATTTTTTAATTTTTTTGAAAGGTAATTTTGTGATATGAATTTTTTTGGCGGTTCAATGATTGCTTTTGAAGTTCTTTTAAAAATGAATAAAAATCCTGAACGATTTGACTTTTCTCATCGTGCCGGATGGCAAAATTTGCTTGCTTTGACAATTGATATTACAACTAAAAATACAAAAAGTTTAAAAGGAGCATTTGAACAAGCTTCACTAATCGGTTTTTGTATTGCATCTGAGTGGAATCAAAAGAATAAGGCTTTTATGAATCAAGATGAATATAAAAGCGTTTCAAATTTACTTCAAATTTATAATTTTTTATCGCAAAAAAAACTTGTTGCCGTTCGCGAATTTAAAGCTGAAACCAAAATGAATGCCGAAATTTTAAAAGGGTTTCATCATGGATATAAATTAGCGCTTGTTTATTCTAAACATCAGCAACGGTCTCTCGATTCGGCTGAAAAACATAATTTAACATACTCAAAAACAAAAATTTATGTATCCAAAAGAGTTTTATGTCGGAAAAAGCAACACCAAAATGGTTAAAAAAAATATAATAATCAAATGATTGTCATTTTTTTTAATATTTTTATAAATAACTCTTGCTTTTTTAAAAAAAATATGCGATAAATACACCTATCGAATTTGCGGGCGTAGCTCAGGGGTAGAGCGCAACCTTGCCAAGGTTGATGTCGAGGGTTCGAATCCCTTCACCCGCTCCAATAAAAAAATACCGGCCACTGGGCCGGTTTTTTTTATTGGAAGTTGGAAAGAGGATAAGAATCCGAGCTGTGGGTTCAGTCGCGACTGAAAAGGAGCGGACGCCCGAGAGGGCTCTCCCGAATAAAAAGAGGGATGAGCTTATTAAAGCGAGCAATCCCTTCACTCGCTCCAATTGGGAAATACTGACCAATAGGCCAGTTTTTTATAACATTTTATTAAGATGTTTTTTTATCTGTATTTAAATTAAGGACGACTTTATTGAATTTAGATTGATATTCTTGTATAGTTAATAATAGGTAAGATTAAAGAGCGAGAATATATATGAAAAAGATTGTTATTCTAACAGGCGCGGGGATCAGTGCTGAAAGTGGCTTATCTACCTTTAGAAGCGCTGATGGTTTATGGAATAATTATAAAGTTGAGGATGTTGCCACTATAGATGCTTTTGAGCATAGGCCAGATGTGGTGCATAAATTTTATAATGAGTTAAGGCCTATTATGAATAAAGCTCAACCAAATTTAGCGCATTATGCAATTACTATGTTACAATCTGAACTCTTGGATTCTGAAATAAATATTATTACTCAAAATATTGATTTATTGCATGAAAAGGCAAAAAATAAAAATATATATCATATTCATGGGTGCATAGACGAATGTATTTGTTTAAATTGCGGGCAAATAACAAAAGTATGTGGAAATATTGGCAGTGATAATGTATGCCCCCATTGTGAACTGATGAGTATGCTAAAGCCAAATATAGTTTTTTTTGGAGAAATGCCAAAACACTTAAATAAGGTTGAAAAATTATTAGCTGAGTGTAATCTTTTTATTGCTATTGGAACTTCGGGATCTGTTTATCCTGCGGCTGGATTTGTTCAAATTGCTAAAGAAAATGGAGCAAAAACATATTTATTTAATTTGGATAAATCAGATAATGCCGATTTGTTTGATTATCATTTTTATGGTAAAGCATCTGAAACTTTTAAACAGTTTGCAGAAGATCTTTTAATAGAACAGGAAAGTTCATTATGATTTTTTTAGACGTTTTTTATTGTATAGATATTAAATTTTTCTTAAAAAAATAATAAAAACAAGCGATTGACACATTAATTGAAAAAAGATTATAAGTAAATAAAAGGAGTTTTTGCTATGAAAAATGCAATTGGATTACTTTTATTTATTTGCTTATTTGCAAGTATATCAATGGCCAATGAAATAAAATGTTCCTCTTTAGAACCACTTCGATCATTAAGTGGCGAGTGTTTTTCATGTGAGAGTTTAAAATCTTTTGAAATAGAACCAGATATCTGTAGATCTTGTTTAAATAGGGATATTTCAATTATTCAACCTTTAGAAGGTAAACAATTAAAAACAGTGTGCCATTTAAAAGAATGTCCAGAGCAATATCCTTTAAAAAGTGGGTCATTATCTTGTTATTCTTGTGATGAAACGAAAGCTATTTTAATGTCAAATGATAAAATAAAAGAAAGAATACATAATCTAAGAGAGGAAGGGAAAGACGATTGGTTTTCTTCTACAGGATTATCTGATGAAAATTGTTCAAACAGATGGATAAGAAAAGTTAAAAGGACTGATAGTTGGATTTCTGTTTTAAGAATTTGTCCTGATGGAACAAAACGATACGGAATGGGAAGTTGTTTAAGTGAGGATCAGATTAAGGCTCATGAAAATAAACAATGGCAACGAGGCAATGATGAATCCATGGGGATGTATATGGGTAGAATTGCTGAAAAAACAGTGGGAAAAACATTGTTGAATTTATGGCAATCTTCTTCAATTTTAATGGCGATTAGTGATTTCTTTATGGGTATTTTAGATTTTATTTTAAAAATCTTTGTGTTAGTTGTGGTGATGTTTGCTCATTCATAACATTATTGCTAAAAATAGCAAAATATGATATAATATTATTGTTTGAATATATAAGGGGGAAACAATAATGGCGAATATGGATATAAAAACAGATCCGGTTGTTAGTTTCTTTTCGTTGTGGAGTTATGCGTTTGATGAATTAATAAATCCGACAACAGATAGAGTTTTTTCATTTTCTGAGCTATTAAAAACTTTTTCGAGTGAAAATATTCCGTTATTGGAAAAGACAGTTCCTTCTATTCAAAATTTATCTGTTGAAGAAAAAATTCAATTAATGAAGAATTTTACAAGATTGAGTTCTGATGTTTGCGCCGGTCGTTACAATTCTGGTGAAAATTTAATTGATGATATGGTTGATATATTCCAATTAAATGGTGAGGATAAAAAAAATTTAACAAAGGCCTATGAATCATACAAAAAATTTTATGATTTGAACAAAAAAGAGATTATGAAGAGTAAATCAGCTCTTTCTTTAGCATATAGCGAATGGAAGGCTTCAGATTATTTTGATAAGATGTATTCATTTTTTCAAGTTGATGAGTCAAAAAAGATGAATTTTTATTTACATCATTTCCCAAAAAAATTGATGGACAGTGGGTATTCAACAAGTGAGTGTATTCATCAAAATATTTCATTAAATCGTGATGAACCTGAAGCAAATTATTTTAAAGACACATGTATTTTAACGCGAAGAATGTTAACGCCGATTCATGAATTTGGACATTTTTTGTTTGAAAATTCTCAAAGTTCAAAAGATGCAGTTGGAAACCCTAACTCATCGGCAAATAAACTTTTTCAGCATTTAGAAAAATATTTTGAGGGTCAAAATAAAAAATCCCCTAAATCTTTTGCCTATGCAATTATTCATGAGGCATTTGCGGATTCTTGTGGTTTATTTTTTAAAGAAACAAAAGATCCGACTTTTAACCCGATGGATATGAAAAAGATTAATTCGAATTTTAAAGAAGTTGATGGATTAACTCGCATTGTTTATCCGATTTTTAAAGAATATATGCAACAAAATAAACCGATTTCAAATGCGTTTTTTAATCAGGTTTTAAATAGTTCCGAATTTAAAAAAACTTTTCCGATTCAAAAACCAATTGTGTTTAGTAAGCAAAGATAAATCAATTAATTTTCCTTCATATCAACCAAAATTTTTGTCGTGGAACAAATTAAGGTATATGCCCATTTTAAGATGAGAATTCCGCCCAAAATACCGATAAAAGAATCAAGCTGAGTAAAGTTACAATGTTTGCCGATAATTAAGGCAATAATTGCTAAAACAGATGTTAAAACATCTGCTAAAATATGATAATAAGCGGCCATAAAATTATGGTCTTTTTTATGCAAATGGTGTTTATCATGCATAATGAAAATGCATATAATATTTACAATTAATCCGATTACAGCAACTAAAATGGCTTCATTGAATTCTATTTTAAGCGGATGAATAAATCTTGTAACCGATTCGAAAATTATCCACAGGCCTGTCAATCCCAAAAATAAGGAGCTTGTATAAGCAGTTAAGGTGCCGATTTTTTCAGTTCCATTTGGGAAAAGCGGAGAGTTTAAAAATTTTCGGATTAATAGATAAGCAACATAAGTGAGTGAAAGGGCTAAAACATGCGTCATCATGTGATATCCATCAGCCAATAATCCCATTGAATTTGTGAGATACCCGTAAACAATTTCAAAAAACATAGCTGATAACGTAATTAAGATAACTGTTAATGTTTTCTTTTCATTTTTTTTTGTTAAATGATGTTCATGTGTGTGCATATTTATCTCCTTGCATTATTTTGAGAAAAAGGAAAATAAATGTCAATAAAAAAGAGTGAGAATCAAGGATTTTAATGTGCTGTTAACAAGTTGAATTGGATTGAAAAATAAGCTTTATAATGGTATCCTTTGAAAGAATTGAATCTGAATTATTTTATTAAAAATTGATTTTATGATATAATTAATAAAAGTAGGGAGGGATTTATGAGTGAAAAAATAAAATCAGAAGATATGTTTTTTATTGAATTAGAAAATGGAATGAAAATTGAAGTTGTTCCAAATTCTTATAAATGGAGTGGCACACTTTATGCATCAAATGATTTTATTGAAGGCGAAAAAAGGCAATTCCAATTGGCGGCTAATCATTTAATTGAGCATTGTTTATCAGGGCCATTTAAAGGAAATGCTGAAGTTCGCTCAACTTTTATTTCGCATCAGCTTTCACAAATTGACAATATCAAACAAGCCTCAAATGTTTTAAATTCTTTAGGCGATAACTTAATTAATTTATCTCTTGAGCCTGAAAAAGTTGAATCCGAAAAACGTGTAATTTTTGAAGAATGGGCCGGGCAGGCATTACATAAAAACAAGTTTAGATTTTTTGGAGGTTATTTTTATCCGGTGACATTTGATGAAAAAGATAGAGTTATTGAAGATGTGACAGATGATAAAATTTATAATTTTATGAATCAACAAGCTAATTATACTCAAGATTTTTCAGTCCGGGAATTGAATCAACAGGCGCGTTTTATGTATGGAGCAAAAAATTTGACTTTACGCCTTGAAACCCCTCTTGAATTTGATACTTTTAAAGAATTTATTCGGCGCACGCGTTTAAAAGATATCCCAAAGATTCAATCAGACGCTCGTCAAATTACAGATAATTTTGAAAATCGTCCTACAAATAATCAAGTTGATTATAGAAATATTAAGCCACAAACTTTGCATTTTAATTTTAGCGTTTTAAAGGAGGAAGAAAAAATAGCTGCCGATATTTTAAATAATATGATAAAAAATGCACAAAAAGAGTCGGGTGTTTATTGGTTCTTAAGAACTATAAATCGCAATGAAAACGAGTCGCATTTTTCTTTTGTGCCGCAAATAACATCTCAGAATAAAGCTAAAATGTTAAATGCCATTGCTAAATTTTTAAATCAAACAGCATTTGCTGAAAATTCCAATCAGCAAGAACAAGAAGTTGCAAAAAAAATGAGCAAACAATTTGGTATTCAATTACAAAAAATGGGGTTAATGATGAGCTCTGTTTCTGATAAAAGCAGATAAAGAAAAGCATACAAAAAAATATATATCATATACATGGACGTATAGATGAATGTATCTGTCTGAATTGTGGAAAGATAACAAAAATTGGTGGCGATATTGATGCTGAAACAGTATGTTCACACTGTGATATAAGTGAAAATGTTAACGCCAAACATTGTTTTTATGGAAATGCAACAAAAACATTTGTAAAGTTTACAGAAGAATTGTTAATTGAGCAAGATATGAATATAAATTCATAATATTTAAGCGTGTTGGGTTTAAGTTTTTAAAATAAAACCGTCAGAGAGTTTTTCTCCGACGGTAATTTATCCTGTGGATAACTTTTAAGAACGTTGCTTTTGGTTTGTTAAAATTGCTTTTAAATCCACCAAAGAAGAGCAAACAATATCCGGTTTAATTTCGTTAAATTCCGGTGTGTTTGGATCTGTCCATACCAAAATACCTTTACCATTTGGATAATTGTGAGCCATCTTGATGTCTGCTTTTCCGTCACCAACAGAATAAAGTTCATCAATAGTATATCCATTAATGGCAGAATCGGTAAACTCTTTGGAAGGTTTATCATGTTCAAAATCTTCAGCACCGATAATTTTATCAAAAAATTTTGTTAAGCTGAGTGTTTCAACTTCATTTCTTAAAATAGGTCCGGCTTTATTACTGGCTAAAATATTAATATAGCCATGTTCTTTTGTGATGTGAACAATTTCTTTTGCACCTTCTTTTAACACAATTTCGGAAGCATTTTCTTCATAAGCTTTTAAAAATATTTGACGGGCTTGCAAGGCATTTTCTTCGCCGACAAGATTTTTGATTAAATTTCTTCCGCTACTATTCATTGCAATTTTAGCTTCTTCTTTTGTCCAAGGAGAAAGATTATATGCTTGTCTCATCACATTTTGAGCGACTAAAATTGCACCGAATGTATCTGCTAAGGTATTATCCCAATCCCATAAAATTATTTTTGACATAAGGGTCCTTTCATAAAAAAAAGCACTCTTAAAGTGCTTTAATTTTTTTGGCTACACGATGTAAAATTACATTCCTTTAACAGCAGCAGCTAATCTTGAGATTTTGCGAGAAGCTGTTCTTTTGTGAACTGTGTTACGAACACCGGCGCGAGCCCAAGCTGATTCAGCAACTTTGAATGCTGCTTGAGCAGCTTCTTTGTCACCGGCTAAGATAGCAGCACGAACTTTTTTTGTGGCAGTTCTGACTGCATTTAAACGGTCAGCATTGACTCTTTCTTTTTTAGTGTTGCGTCTTACACGTGTTTTTGCCGATTTAATATTGGCCATATTTTTATTCCTCAATTGAAAAATTTTAAACTTAAGGCCTTCTTTATACACTAAATAAAAAGAAAAGTCAACTTATTTTATCAAGTTTTGTCAAGAAAAACAAATGGTTCTTATTTGTCGCTTGTTAAGGATATATCAAAACGCACTTTAGAGGGGGCTTTGTTTTTTAAAATAACGATATTTAAGGAATCATCTTGTCTTAAAAAAACGCCGTCTGATTTTTCTTTCCACCCTAGCTGAGGAAGAGTTGTTTGATAAAATTTTAAAATCTCATCCCCTGTTTTTTTTATTGAGATACCCTCTAAAACAAGAAGTTGACCGGTGGGAGTGTCAAAATCCATTTGTTCGGCAACATTGATTTGAAGTCCATTCATGATTGGAATATCACTTGTGTTTGCTAAAAAATCCTCAGCATGAACAGATACTGACCAAAAGAAAATTAAAGCAAACAATTGTAAAAGCTTCATGCTTTACATCCTGTCTGCTTCTGAAAAATGAGTGATTGGCATTCTTGAGGCAGACCCTTTCTTGCCACCTGAAGGAGGCATAAATTTAATTCCTAAAATATCATCAATTTCTTTATTGATTTTAGCCAGTTCATCTTTTTTTGCCTTTAAATTATCATTGATTTTTGATAAATCGGCATTTTTAATTGAAGTAATTGAAGGAAGCATATCTTTGATTGAATTTGTGGCTAAATCAATATCTTTTGTCGAAAGAAGTTGCTCAAGTGTAAGAGCCATTTGTTCGGCTTTTTTATGCCCGTATAAAGAGGCTAAAAAAGACCATTTATAAGCGGCTAAATCGTTTTGCGGAAAAATAATTCCTTTGTTATATAACTGTGCCAATCGGTATTGTGCTTCTACATGGCCTTGAAGAGCGGCAGAGAGTAAGCAATAGGCGGCATTGTTTTTATCTTTTCCGCGTTCTAGCAAAAAGGTTTCGCCATAATCAAAAAGCTCTTCCGGTGTCGGCAAGAAAACACCGCCACGCGTTTCATCAAATTGTCCATCGCACTGAAGAGGAATGTTCAATTCATCATTATTTGTGTCAAAAGACCAAAAGGCATTTTGCGCAAAAACGGTTGAGCTTAAGGAAAAACAGGCTAAAAACAACGCGGATTTTAATTTTTCATGTGGCGCCCCTTTCTTTTTCTTCTTAAATCAGAATAAAGTTTTTTTTTGAAGAAGGCAAGCAAAAAAAGCGTTAAAATTAAAAACTTATTTTTTTTTTATATTTTCCACCATGTTAAAATATCCGTGCCTTTTAAGGGAGTATTTTGGGGCATTTTAATGTTGTTTTGAAACATAAATCGATTTTTAGGTGTATACCAGTGGGGAATCACAATGATTTCAGTTAATAATATCCTGTCAAGCGCATGAACGGCAGTAACAAGTTCTTTTTTCGAATGCGCAGAAATAATTTTTTCAATAATAGCATCAATGACTGGATTTTTAATACCGCTATAATTCATAGAACCATGCGAATCGGCTGCCCCGGAGCTGAAAAAGTAACGCTGTTCATTCCCTGGAGAAAGAGATTGTCCCCAAACAGAAACAATCATATCATATTCAAATGAATCGAGCCTGTTTTTATATTGCAACAAATCAACGGTTCTGATACGCGCATTAATCCCAAGTCTTTTTAATTTGCTGACATAAGGAAGAATAATTCTTTCCCAAGCACCACTGGAAGCTGTATCAATTAAAATTTCAAATTCAAAAGGAATGTCATCTTTTTTTAAGATACCCTTGTCATCAACAACCCAACCGGCTTGATTTAATAATTCAATGGCTTGATAAAGGCGTTTTCTGGTGTTTGTTTCTTCTTTTTGATAAAGAGGTTCAAAAACTTCTTTATCCAGCATATTTTTATAAGGTTCTAATAATTTTAATTCTTCTTTATCAGGTAAAGAGGGCGCTTTTAAATAGGAATTATCAAAAAAGCTGGTGGTTCTTGTATAAAGGCCATGAAATAAATTGTTATTCATCCAATCAAAATCAAAAGCTAAAGAAAGAGCTTTACGAACGCGTTTATCTTGAAAAATCGGTTTTCTTAAGTTAAACACAAAACCTTGCATACCGCTAGGGAGATGATGAGAAAAACTTTTCATAACAATGCGACCGTTTTGAACATTTTTTTCATTTTGAAAATGAACCCATTTTTTTGCTTCATTTTCAAGTCGAACATCAAATTCGCCGGCTTTGAATGCTTCAACGGCAACAGTTGTATCTCTATAATAATCAAACTTAAATTTATCAAAATGATAAAATCCTTTATTCACATTTAAATCCCAAGCCCAATATTTTGGATTTTTTTTATAAACGATATATCTGCCGGCTTGAAAATGATCTATAACATAAGGCCCGCTTGAAACGGGAATTTCAAGAGAGGTTTTGGAAAAATCTTTATTTTCCCACCATGTTTTTGAAAGAACGGGAAGTTCACCCAAAATAAAGGGAAGCTCTTTGTTTTGAGTGTCTTTTTGAAAATAAAAAACAATAATATTTTCGCCTTCGATTTTAACTTTTTCGACATCTCTGTAATAGTATCGGTATGTTGGTGATCCTTTTTCTTTTAAGGTGTTAAAGGAAAAAAGAACGTCTTGAGGTGTTATTTTTGAGCCGTCGCTAAATGTTGCTTTTTCATTAATGCGAAAAGCAACACCTTGTTGTTTGGGTAAAATATAAAAACCATCGGCGATTAATCCGTAAAGAGAAAACGATTCATCTGCGCTTTGCTTCATTAAAGAATCATGGGTTAATCCGATGCCTGCCGCCGAAACCCCGTTAATTGAAAAAGGATTAAAAGAATCGAAAGAACCGAACGCAGCTTGTCTTAATTCGCCCCCGTCAGGAGCAGAAACATTCACATAATCAAAAGATAAAAACCCTTCTTTATATTTTGGTTCACCATACATGGCAGCAGAAGATTGAAAAGGATATTTTGCTTGCAAAGGAAAAGAAAAGGTTAAATTGAAAAGAGTAACTAAACCTAAAATAACTGCGGATGAAAGAAAATTTAAGCGCATTTTACACCTGATAAATGTTTCGTTTTTATGAAAAACCGATAAATAACTGGACTTTTTGAAGTATACAGACTATAATGAAAAAAATCAAATTATAAAAGGATTAAAAATGCAATATTTGGATTTTGAACAAACAATACTTGAAATCGATTCTCGTTTAGCTCAAATTGAATCAGATGGGACAAGAACGGTGGAAGAAAAAAAAGAAGAAGCCCTTCGTTTAAAAAACAAAAAAGAAAAGGCGCTTACTAATATTTATGGCAATTTAACAGCTTGGCAAAAATCGGCTGTTGCTCGCCATGAATCAAGACCGCACACATCTGATTATATCAACACAATTTTTCAAAACTTTTGCATTTTATCCGGGGACAGATCTTTTGCGGATGATAAAGCTATTATAGGTGGCTTTGCTGAATTTGAGGGGCAAACAGTGATGGTTATCGGTCATGAAAAAGGGCATGATACGGAAAGCCGAATTGTGCATAACTTTGGGATGGCAAAACCGGAAGGATACAGAAAAGCCATTCGTTTAATGAAGTTGGCAGAACAATTTAATGTGCCGGTTATCACGCTTGTTGACACAGCGGGTGCTTTCCCCGGTATGGAAGGTGAAGAACGCGGACAAGGACAAGCTATTGCTTCTTCAACAGAAGCTTGTTTGGATTTAAAAGTTCCGCTTATTTGTTGCATTATTGGAGAGGGGGGATCCGGTGGTGCAATTGCTTTGGCTTCCGGTAACAAAGTTTTGATGCTTGAAAATTCAATTTATTCTGTTATTTCGCCGGAAGGGTGTGCTTCCATTTTGTGGAAAGATTCAAAAATGGCACCTAAAGCAGCTGAAATTTTAAATTTAACAGCAGATGATTTATTGCGTTTAGGTATTATTGATGAAGTTGTGAAAGAGCCGATTGGTGGAGCTCATCGATATCCAAAAGAAGCAATGGGAGCCTTAGCCACTTCAATTAAAAAGTATTTGGAAGAGTTAAAACAATTCACTCCGGATGAACTTAAAGCCATGCGTCATGAGAAGTTTTTAGCGATGACAAGAAGTTAGGCCGGAAAGAAAATAAATATAAAATTATTAAAAAAGAGCGTTGCTGTTTGTTGCGCTCTTTTTTTTTGTTTATTTTGCAATAAAATCAAATGGTTGATTGAATTTTAAGGGTCGGAATTCTAACGGTCGTTTTTTTTGCCGAACTTTTTCCTTTCCATACTTTTATTATACCATGGGTTTGAATTTTCGTGTCCAAAATTTTTCAAAAAAAATTAATGATTTTTTAATATTTTCTTTTAGTATATTGATTTTAAAGGATTATTTTTTATTAAAAAATTGCATAAAAATTGATAAAAATATGAAATTTTATGTTTTTTGTTACAAAAAAACTACTCCAAAATCGGCAAAAAATAGTCATTTTTTTAGCCTCATTTTTTAACCAAAAAACCGGCAAATCTAACGACCGTTAGATTTCCGGGCTTTTGCTATTCCAACAACATTTAACAAAAGGAAAAACCATGTAAACATTTTTTTATTTTAAAGGAGGCATCCCATGACAAATTATTCAAGAACCACATTAAGAGAACTTAAAAAACGATATTTAAATGTTTTAAAGAAATGTTTTCTAATTAATATAGGAGTGCTTCTTTTTGCGACCTCTTCTTTTGCGGAAAGTTCGTATGTAATGAAAGAAGTTGGGACTGGTGGTATTTTAGTCCCTGAATATGATTCTAATACCAATTCATTAGTTAATAAACAGTATGAAATTGATTTAAAAAATAAAAGTTATGGGAATGATGATGTTTCAAGAACATATCAAGTTGAAATTTTTGGGAAAGAGATAGATATAATTGCAAACTATGATCCCGAAAAATCAAATCCAAGATATCATAGTCCAGATGGTGATATTTCAGGCACATGGGTTGATATTGAAACTAAAGATCAATTAGGGGGTGCTTATAATAATTGGTATGGGGGAACAACAACCCTTACTGGTGATTTTGTAAATAATATTATTGACAATGGATCTTCAACAGCAAGAGGGGGCGCCTATGGGAATGTATATGATTGGGCGATTTCCAGTATAAAAGGTAATTATATTGCAAATGGAGCTTTAAGTGAAGGAACAGCTCAAGGAGGAGCAATTTATAGCCAAGAAAATTTGGCTGCACCAAATGCTATTTTTATCGGCAACTGGGCAAAAGGCGGAACAAAAGCAAATGGTGGAGCTCTGGTGAATTTTGGTGGATATAGTGATGTAGTTCATAGTCATTTTATTGGAAACTATGCAGAGTCAGTATCTGGTGAAGCAGGTGGTGGTGCTGTTTTCCTTTATGGTCATGATATTAACATTGTGGGTGATTTTATTGGCAACTATGCGCGCTCTGAAACAGGAATCGCTATGGGTGGCGGTGTCTACTTAAAATATCGGTCCGGTTGCTGGAGTGAAAATTTTAGTTTGAAAGGTGATTTTATTGATAATAAAGTTATTTCAATGGAAGGAGCAGGTGGCGGCGCCATTTATAATGGGGAAGGGATTTCTATTGATTTTATTAATGGGACATTTTTATATAATAGCGCCAATGCTAAAGAAGCTTTAGGTGGCGCCATTTATAATGCAAGTATTATAAAAGAGATAGAAGGTAAATTTGTTGGTAATCAGGTACTCGGCGTTGAAAATGCAAAAGGCGGAGCTATTTATAATGCCGATACAGGTAATTTGCTTGTTCAAGATAGTCAATTCTTTTACAATGAAGTTTTGTCAGAAGAGGGGGAAGCCAAAGGTGGCGCTATTTATAATGCTGGTAAAATGACGTTTAAAGGAAACAATATTTTTGCTGAAAATAAGGTCAATAATGCTTTAAATGATATCCATAACGAAGGGGAAATGACTTTTGAGGGGACAACTGTTGTCAACAGTGGAATAACAGGAAGCGGAACCCTTACAATCGCTAAAGATGGTGTTTTGGATATTCAAAATAGTGAAATTGAAACCGGTGTTTTAAAAATTGATGAAGGAGGAACTTTAAAAGTTGCCTTAACTTCTCTTACTGAACATGGAACGGTCAAAGGAAATGTTGAAGGGGGAGAAAAATCACGTTTGGATTTCGGATTAAAAATTAGTGCACAGGAAGGTGAGTATAAAATTTTTGAGAAAGATAATGATATTGCATTAAAAGAAAATAAATTGTTTAACATCACAGATCTTAAAAACGGGGCATACGAAGTTAGCAAAAAAACGTCAGAAAACTTGATGAAAGACTTTGATATGTCAGCGTCAGAAAGTGCCGTTGCTGTTGCCTTTATTGAGTCGGAAAGCGCTCATAAAGTCTTTAATCAAGTGCAAGAAGAAATGCTTGAGGCACTTCAGTCTGAAGATAAAGCTCAAGTTCAAAAAGCCAAGAAAGCCTTAAAAGCAGTTGGCACCAGTGAACAACCATCTTCTCAATCCATAGCCGCAGGTCATTTTAATGAGTTAACGAGGGTAATTTCTCAAATGGTAATGGGAAAAGAAGCTGAAATCCTTGGTCATTCAGGTGGTGAAGAAGATCCGCGCGCTAAAGTTTATATCAAAGGGCTTTATGACCGCACCAAATCAAGCATGGGCGAGGGATTCCGCGCCAGAAGTAAAGGCGCTGTCCTAGG
>JAFXIF010000006.1 GCA_017533325.1 Alphaproteobacteria bacterium | reverse complement strand
GCATACCACGAGGTGCTGGCGGAATACCGATTAAGTCAAATTGACCAAGCAATTTATTGTCTCGAGCCATTTCGCGTTCCCCTTGGTGAACTCTGATTGTAACAGCTGTTTGCCCATCTTCTGCTGTGGAGAAAACCTGACTTTTCTTTGTCGGAATTGTTGTGTTTCTGTCAATCAAACGCGTAAAGACACCGCCTAATGTTTCAATACCAAGTGAAAGAGGTGTGACATCAAGCAATAAAACATCTTTCACATCGCCTTTTAAAACACCACCTTGAATGGCTGCACCCATAGCAACAACTTCATCAGGGTTAACACCTTTATGAGGTTCTTTACCAAAGAAGTCTTTCACAATTTCTTGAACTTTCGGCATACGTGTCATACCGCCAACCAAAATAACTTCATCGATATTTGAGCGGGAAAGGCCGGCATCTTTCAATGCTTTTTCCATCGGGCCTTTTGTTCTTTCAAGCAAATCTTCAACCAAACTTTCAAGTTTTGCTCTTGTCAATGAAACATTCAAGTGTTTCGGACCCGTAGCATCTGCTGTAATAAACGGCAGGTTAATGTCCGTTTGAGTTGCGGATGAAAGTTCAATTTTTGCTTTTTCGGCCGCTTCTTTCAATCGTTGCAATGCCATACGGTCTTTTCTTAAATCAATATCATTTTCTTTTTTAAATTCATCAGCCAAATAATCCATAATACGGGCATCAAAATCTTCACCACCCAAGAATGTATCCCCATTTGTGGCTTTAACTTCAAAAACACCATCACCGATTTCCAAAATTGAAACGTCAAATGTTCCGCCACCCAAGTCATAAACAGCAATCATTCCTGATTTCTTTTGATCCATACCATAAGCCAAAGCAGCAGCTGTCGGTTCGTTGATAATACGAAGAACTTCAAGACCGGCAATTTTACCGGCATCTTTTGTTGCCTGACGTTGTGAGTCATCGAAATAAGCCGGAACAGTAATAATAGCCTGTGTGATTTTTTCACCCAAATAACTTTCGGCATCTTCTTTTAATTTTTGAAGAACAAATGCAGAAATTTGACTTGGAGCATATTTTTTATCATTCACATCAACCCAAGCATCACCATTATCACCCTCAACAATTTTATAAGGGACCAATCCTTTATCCCTTTCAACCATTTTATCATTAAAACGACGACCGATTAAACGTTTAATTGAAAAAAGCGTTCCGCCCGGGTTTGTCACAGCTTGGCGTTTAGCGGCTTGCCCGACCAAACGTTCACCTTTTGATGTGAACGCAACCATGGATGGTGTTGTTCTGGCACCTTCTCTGTTTTCCAAAACTTTACCATCTTTACCATCCATAATGGCCATACATGAGTTTGTTGTTCCTAAGTCAATTCCTAAAATTTTAGACATTTATCTTCTCCTTATATATACGTCTTTTTTTGATGAAACTTATATAGGTCATAACATTGTATTTTTCAACCCTCTTTTTTTAATTTTTTTCGTTTTTTTTATAAAAATGCTCAATTGTCTCATTTTTATATATTTTTTTATGGTTTCATCTTGAAAATCAAAAGCATTTACGTTATTATCCTTTAAGAAAATCAAAAGGAGACTTTTTATGAAGAGCGAAATCGGACGAAATTTATTTTTCCCGTTTATTTGCAGTTTAATTACCATTTATTTCTTTTATCACGGAATTGAAGGTAATCATGGTATTCACAGAATGAACGAAGTCAAAAAAGAAATTCAGGTTGCCGATGAGATTCACAAAAAACTTTTAAAAGAAAAAAATCTTTTACAATCTAAAGTCAATGCATTATCTCCAAAATCTCTTGATATGGATCAATTAGAAGAATCCGCTTTCAGGATTTTAAACATGGGGGATGAATCCACTCTTATTATATTTAATTAGTCCGGATATTTAAATTAACACTGGCATTTTTTAAAAATTGAGCCCTTGCAACCATTTGTTGTTCTTGTAAGGAATAGTTAATCATTTCTATATCTGTTTTATATTTTTCATTCATGAAATTTAAGATTAAAAAACGATCTTGACGCATCCTTTCTTCTTTAATTGCAACCAATGGCTTATTCGGTTCAAGTTCCCACTGTTTATTTTTGATATTATAATAAACATCGCCCAGTGAAGAGATAGTTTTAGGATCTATATGGTAATGTTTAATAAATAAGTTATGAGTCATCTCACCTTTAAAATTCGGATGACTTTGAAAGGTATGCCAAACACGGGAAATATATCCCTTAATCTTAGGGTGATCTGAGTAAAAAACAATAAATCGCATTTTATTTTTTTTCGTGAATAATTAAATAGGATAATAAAAACAAAGCAGGCAACATTAAAATTCCCGTAAACATAAAGAAGAAAAACCAACCCATTTCTTCTGCCCAAATGCCGCTATACACAGAAATAACACTCACAGCCAACATCATTAAGCTTGTGAGCAAAGCATATTGTGTGGCCGAATATTTTTTTGAACAAAGCCCCGATAAAAAGGCAATAAATACCGCTCCGCCCATACCGCCGACAATATTATCAAACAAAATAACAATTAAAAACATAATCGTTGAATGAGGAAAATAGGAAAACATCGCAAAAACAAGAGAAGTTAAAATTTCAACAAACCCCAAAGCCATTAAAAGATTTAAAATTTTATACCTCATAACCAAAACGCCACCGATTGCAACGCCGGTTAAAGTTATCCATGGGCCAATCGTTCCGGAAATAAGAGCAATTTCGCCTTTTGAAAATCCCAAATCCTTATAAAATGGAAGCGCCATTCTTCCCAAAACAGCATTACATAACTTATATAAAATAATAAAAAGAAGCAAAAGAACCCATTTATGATGTTTCATAAAATCTTTAAACGGCGCAACAACCATATCATAAAAAAAGTTATTTTGTTCTTCTTTTTGAATTGTTATTTCTTCTTTAACAAACAGACTTGAAAAAATACTACCGATTAAAATTAATCCGATAAGCATATAGGACATTTGCCACCCGATTAAGGCAGAAAGAGCAACAACACCAGCTCCGGCGCTCAACATTCCCATACGATATCCAAATTGATACATACCGGCACCTTCGCCCATTTCTTCTTTTTCAAGAGTATCTATTCTTAAGGAGTCAACAACAATATCTTGACTGGCTGCAAAAAAGGCAACTAAAAAAGAAAATAAATATGTTTGAAGCGGAATCGTTAATGTTCCCTTTTTTGTTTCAAATTCTTCCACCCATGTATTTTTATCCGGCGAAAAATAGGAAAGCGCTAAAACACTCAATACCAATCCGATTTGAAACAAAATTAACCATGTTTTTTTAGGGCCGATTTTTTGACTGAAAAAAGGTATTTTAATTTTATCAATAAATGGTGCCCACAAAAACTTAAAATTATATGGCAACAACACCAAAGCAAAAAAACCGATCACACTTAATTTAATGCCGGCATCTGCCAACCAAAGCGAAAGAGAATATCCGATTAAACTATATGGAAGGCCACAAGAAAGCCCTAAGAAAAAGAAAATAAAAACAGCCGGTTTTAAATATCCTTTAAGAGCTTGTTTCCATGTATGCATTCTTATCTCCAAAAGTTAAAAAGAGCAAACCTTAAAAAGGTTCACTCTTTTTTGATTAATCTTCTTTTCTACGTTCAAATTTTCTTCTTTCATTACTGTCAAGATATTTTTTGCGTAACCGAATATTTTCAGGCGTTACTTCAACCAATTCATCATCTTCAATATATGAAAGTGCCACTTCCAAACTCATTGTTCTTGGCGGATAAAGAAGAACGTTGTCATCTTTTCCGGCAGCGCGCATATTGGTTAATTTTTTACCTTTAATCGGGTTCACTTCAATATCCCCCGGTTTTGCATTCGCCCCGATAATCATACCGGCATAAACCGTTACACCGGCAGGAATAAAAAGAGGACCGCGTTCTTGAATATTAAACAAGGCATAAGGAACGGCTTTTCCTTGTTCCGTTGAAATCAAAACACCATTTCTGCGACCCGTAATTTGACCTTTATACGGTGCATAGGAATGGAACAATCTGTTCATCACACCCGTTCCGCAAGTATCCGTTAAAAATTCGCTATAATATCCGATTAAACCACGGGACGGAGCAATAAATGTTAATCTTGTTTTTCCACCGCCACTTGGAAGCATTTCGGTCATTTCACCTTTGCGAAGACTCATTTTTTCAACAACAACACCTGTATAAGCATCATCCACATCAATAACAACTTCTTCCATCGGCTCTAATTTTTGACCGTTTTCATCTTCTTTAAAAACAACGCGCGGACGAGAAACGGAAAGTTCATATCCTTCACGGCGCATTGTTTCAATTAAAACACCCAACTGCAATTCACCACGACCGGCAACTTCAAATGCATCTGTTGTATCCGTTCGGGTAACACGTAAAGCAATATTTCCCTCTGCTTCTTTGCACAATCTGTCCCAAATCATACGGGAAGTTACTTTATCCCCTTCCGTTCCGGCTAACGGGGATGTATTAATTGAAAAAGTCATCGCCAAGGTTGGTGGATCAATCGGCTCTGCTTGAATTGGTTCGGTTACAGAAGCGTCACAAAGCGTATCAGATACGGTAGCATCCGTCATCCCTGCAATGCTCACAATATCACCCGCAACGCCCTCATCAATCGGTTGACGTTTAAGACCGCGGAACGCCAAAATTTTACTGGCTCTTGCATTTTCAACCGGTTTACCCTCACGGGTTATCGCCTTAATCATTTGATTGGTTTCAATTTTACCGGATAAAATGCGACCTGTTAAAATTCGGCCGACAAACGGATCAGCTTCCAATGTTGTAACAAGCATTTTAAACGGTCCGTTTTCATCACATTGAGGAGCTGGCACATGTTCAACAATTTTTTTAAACAACGGCATAATATCTTTGCGTTCATCATTTAAATCATTTACAGCCCATCCTTCGCGACCTGAGGCAAAAAGAGTCGGAAAGTCAAGCTGTTCTTCCGTTGCACCTAAATTATCAAACAAATCAAAAATTTCATTATGAACTTCGTCCGGTCTGGCATCAGCACGGTCAATTTTATTAATCACAACAATCGGGCGAAGACCAAGTTTTAAAGCTTTTGAAAGAACAAATTTTGTTTGCGGTAACGGCCCTTCAGCAGAATCAACAAGCAAAATAACCCCGTCAACCATTGATAAAATACGTTCAACTTCGCCACCAAAGTCTGCGTGACCCGGCGTGTCAACAATATTAATTCTGATATTATTCCATTCAACAGAAGTACATTTTGCAAAAATCGTAATCCCACGTTCTCTTTCAAGATCGTTTGAATCCATAGCGCAAGTAACAACTTGTTGATTTTCGCGATAAGCCCCGCTTTGTTTTAAAAACGCGTCAACAAATGTTGTTTTCCCATGGTCAACGTGTGCAATAATTGCAATATTTCTCATTTCTTGTGTCATTTTTTGCCTCTTTATAATGTAAAAAACAACCGCTCTTTTAACCTTAACAGATAAGATTTAAAAGAACAATTGATTTGTTTATTTTTAATAATCTTGTTTAATTTTTAGCGGATTATACGCTTTTTTTTCTTAAAAGTCCAGCAAAATTTTAATCTCTTATAACCAAAACTTCGCCCGCTTCGTTTAAAAGCAAAATACGCGAGGGCTGATGTGTTGCATTTTCTTCAAATTCTTCAGGAACGATATAATCAACCGCTTTTTTAATTTCTTCACCGACTTCTTTAAAAAATGACGGCGTTTTTTGACCGGAAACATTAGCCGAGGTTGAAACAAGAGGCTTTTTTAAATTTTTTAAAAGTGCCTGACAAAACTTTGTATTCGGAATTCGAAAAGCAACAGATCCATTTTGATTAATAACGCCTTTTACCATCTTTTTTCCTTGAGGCAAAATAACGGTTGTCGGTCTTTCATTCAAGAAAAGATTTTTGATATTTTCATCAAAAACATCCGCATAATTTTGAATCATTTCAAAGTTATCCACAAGGCAAATAACGCTTTTATCTTCCATTCTTTTTTTTATGGCAAAAAGTTTTTTGACCGCCCCTTCATTCGTGGCATCACAGCCCAAACCCCAAACAGTATCTGTCGGATATAAAATCACCCCTCCGTTTTTCAAAACGGATATTGTCTTTTCAACTTGGTATTTCATTTAAAATGCCCGATATTTACCCTTTAAACAATAAGAATCCAAAATATGCCCCTCCATTTCCTTTAACAACGTTTCACAAGAAAAACCCGTTTCTAAAGAAAGTTCCGCATCTAAAGCATAAACGGTTAAATCATAAACATGATCCTTATCGGGGGGCGCCATTCCACCATAAAGATTTTGATTCCAACTATTTGCCCCTTGAATAAATTCCGCATTAATATTGGTTGATTCGCCGGCAACAACATGCTTTTTTTTCAAATTACAAATAAGCCAATGAATCCAATCAAATCCGCAAACAGGAATAGCATCTTTATCATCTAAAATAACGGCGAAAGAAACCGTTTTTTCCGGTTCATCTTCAATTTGAAAAGGAAGAGAAAAGCTTGGCATATCGCCGATAAAATGATTCCCGAATTTTCCGAATTTATCCTCAATCAAACCATTATGTATTCCCGTTGATGAAACTTTCATATTCTTCTCCTATTTACTTAACACAGATTCCAGATATCTTAAATGTGTATCCGTTACAACTTTATCAATAATTGACTTAACAAAAATATCAATTGATTGATTTAAAGAATAATCAGCCGGCGCAATAATATCGGCCCGTTCGGAACCAAGCAAACTTTTCATTTTTTTCTTATTCTTTTTTTGATAAACGGCAATCGTATGCCCGCCTTCGCGTTTAACCGTTTTCATAGAGGGAACATCCGTATCTCCATCTCCGATATAAATGATATTTGAAAACGGAATCGGTTTATCTTTATCATCCATGTGAGCATTTAAATGCGCATCATCATTCACATCTAAACACCCTTTATTAATGCGATATAAAAATTGAGTTTTATTCGTATAATTCACAACAAGGGCCGGCCAAATTGCATAATCGTTGTCATCATACATAAAAGAAGAGGCAAAAATTTCCTTAAAAAACGGAGCAATTTTTGTTCCTTCGACCATTTCTTTCAAACCGGAAGAAATGATATAATGCTCTAACGCAACACCTCGTTTTAAAGCATATTCATTAATGCGCGTAAACCAGGTTTCAACGCCGTTAAAAAGTTCAACTTTTGCCGCATAATCCGTTAAATCTTGTTTTGTAAAGGGAATGGCGCGTTTTAATGATTCTTTTTTCATTTGATACATATAGGCCAAAATATTATCAACCGTTTTTGTTTTAGCTAATGTATTGCTTTTTTGCCAAAATTCTTCCGGCGTCATACCAAGCTTTTCAATAAATCCATATTCCTGCATATTGCCGGGGGCTAAAGTCCCGTCAAAGTCATAACAAATTGCCATTTTTATCAGTTGTGGATTTTTCTCTTTCATTTGTTCCTCTTTTGTTTCTTAAAAGGATATTTTATAACAAAAGGATGTTTTTGTAAAGAGGGGAAAAGTGTTTTATTTTTCACTAAAAAAGCCCGACAAAATCGAGCTTTTTAAATGGACTTATTTTAAGTAATTTTTAATTTGTTTTAAACGTTGTTTATATTTTTTCTTTATTCCGAATACATTTACAATATAATTTGGCAATCGATTTTTTCATACTTATGAATCTTTTTGCTTTAAATACTTTTTTGTTTTAGTTGAACAAACATCAGGAGTTCTTGGCAAATAAACAACTTCGCAATATTCTTTTAAAAAATCAAATTGCCCTTTCCAATCATCCCCCATAACAAAGATATCTGCTTGATATTTTTGAACATCATCAACTTTTTGTTCCCAATCATATTCAGGAATAACTAAATCAACATATCTACAAGCTTCCAAAATAATTTTTCGTTGTTCGTATGTGTAATATGATGTTTTGTTTTTTACCTTGTTAAACTCATCGCTTGAAAGAACAACGATTAAATAATCCCCCAAAGCTCTTGCTCTTTTTAAAAGATTAATATGACCATAATGCAACACATCAAATGTGCCGTATGTAATTACTCGTTTCATTTTATAACTCCTTAATTATATTATAAATTCTTTCACAAGATTTGTTATCCTGATATTTATGAAGAAGTGGCAAAGTTTTTTCGCGTTCTTCTTTCCAAGAATCGACTGTTAAAGCATCTTGAATAGAATGTAATAATTTATTAAATGATTTAACTTTTTCTCCTGGCATAAGAATTTGATAATTATCATCTAAAATAAAACCCCGATTTTGGGAATATTCATCACTTAAATTATCTAAAAAAATAACCGGTTTTTTTGTAATTAAAAAATCAATTGCAATAGAAGAAAAATCCGTTATCATTAAATCCGCATGTTGAAAAAACTCATAAAAATAAAAATTATTTTTAGTCATATCCACATTAAATATGATTTTAATATTTGGATGTATTAATTTTTTTTGATCTAATTCCTGTTTATAAAAACGCTCATCAAATGGGTGAGGTTTAACAATGAAGAGAATCTTTTCTTTTTCTAAAAATTGATAAAATTTTTCTTCGTTATAATCATCAAAATAAAAAATGTTTTCAAATTCTTTATTGATGTCTCTTCGATTATTCCGTTGAGCCTCCTTGTAGGTTGGAGTATACAAAATAACTTTTTTAAAACTTTTCTTTTCAATAAAATTTGCAACTTCCTTTTTGTTTCGTTGATCAATTATGCAATCCGTCCGTGCTTGTCCTGTAATATAAATATTATTATCTGGAATCAAAAAGGAAGAAATCATAGATAACTTAAAGATATCCGAAGAAACAAAAAAATAACTACTTTTTCCTATTTTTTGATACTGATTAAAAACATTAGAAGGTATATTTTTTTCATTAAAACCCAAAGTTTTCAATGGCATTCCGTGCCAAACTTCCAAAACAACATGCTTTTTAAAATTAATAAAATCAGCCAAATATAGTCCTGTATACACTATATATTTTGAGGTTAATAAATGGTATTTACCTAAAAAAGTAGAAAAATAATAGGCATTTGGCATAGTTATTTTTGCTTTAGGGTTTAGAATCAACCAAACCAAATCATACTCATTTGAATAATTTTTTTTCAGATATTCATAAAATTCTTTAGAATTATCTGAATAATCAGGCATACTTGCAAATATTATTTTCTTTTTATTTTTTACCAAAAACGTATCAAAAAAAAACATATTTTTTTTTGTAAAAATTTTACATTTTAACCTTATTCCCAGTAAGTGAAAAATAATACTTTCCTTGTCATTTGATATTTTAATAGAGAATAACTTTTCTTTTAAAAACATCCCACTAACCCTCATATAATTTATATAAATAATCAAGATTTGATTGAATAGAAGTTAATCCATTAAATTCTTTCCAATATTCCTCTAATAGTGATCTATCATTTAAAATATTAATAATTTTTTCCACCAAATCGTTCTCCAAGTCCGGATTAAAAATAAAGTATTTTGAGTTCGATAATTCAGAAGCTCCGCCCAAATTAGAACATAAAATTGGAACGCCCATAGAAGTTAATTCAATAGCAACTTGTGGTAAATTATCTTCCCATAAAACAGGAACAACGCCTAGATCAACATTGGTAAGTCTTGAAAGCATATCCTTATGTGTATATCCATTATAAATCTGAATACTATTAAATTTTGAAAGACGTTTTATATCTGATGGTTTACTGTTTTTTGCACAAAAAATTAGATTTATATCTTTTGCAATTTCTGGAGGTATTTTTGATAATTCTTTAATCAAGAAAAAATAACCTTTAGAAATTCGGGCATACCCAAAATATGCGATTGTAAATTTTGAAGTGTCTGTTACAATTCTTTTTTGGGTATTTTCTGAAAACGATGTCCCAATATATGAAATTCTCATCTTGTCTTTATTTAACCCATATTTAATTCCTATATCGGCCACTCTTTTAGAAACTGCAAGAATATAATCTGCATATTGATTTATCAACCAGATATTTGTATTTCGATAATTTACAAAGTCAAGTCCTATTGATTTATTGTTTTTCTTATCTAAATAATATTTTTTATATTTGTATTGATAAAAAAATTTCATTTTCAATAATAATTTTGTAAATGGTTTTAAAATTTTAGTAGATTCTAAATAACTTTTTACTCTTTCCAAAAATATCTTTTTCGTATGAATATCATTTTTAAAACAATATAAACATGATTCACCGTTGCAAAAATCAGAACACAATTTATTAGTATCACGCCTAAATAATAAACTATTTAAACAGCAAAAATTGTAATTATGAATGTCAAAAATCAATTTTGTATTTGGATTTTTTTCTTTTAATTTTATAATACTTGGAAAAACAGATGCAATATTTGCAATATGGATAACATCAAATGGTCCATATTTTTTATTAAACTTTTCAATTAATAAATCTTCTTTTTGTGATTTAGCATATCGATTAAGACACCAAGAAGCCAATCCCATTGGGGCAAAACTTTCTGCATTTATTATTTCAAATGATTTACATTTGTCACCAAATATATTTTGACTTTTTCTAATATATGGCTTACCCCAAAAGGGATTATATTTTTTACCAGCACTTAAAAAGTAAACATCATACTTTGAACAATTAATATTTCCTATTATATTTTTTATATAAATGGTAATCCCACCTCCCGCATTTTGCGGATTATCAAACGGGGTCCAATTATAGAATAATATTTTTCTACGCATTTCCATGTTCCTTTGATTTATGCAAACACAATGTAGGAAAATGTTCTTTTTTATAATTAAAAAGAGTTCTTTCAGTTACCCCAACTGTATTTGCAATAGTTGTTATTTTTTCACCATTTTTTAAAGCTTGAAAAATATATTGATGGTGCTCAGCGCATTTTGATTTTTTCTTATTTTTTGCTCCGATAAGGCGGCCGATTTTAATGCCTTGCTCTTTCTTTTTTTGCAACGAACTTTTTATTTTAAAAGAAGAATAATCAACTTTTAACTGCAATGCCAAATCAAACCCCAATATAAAATTTTTCATTTCTTTTTGGGTTAATAAAAACAAATTTTCCTTTATGCTAACCAAACTGATTTTCCGCTTATATAAATCCAATAACACGGTTTTTATCTCGCTCATACTGTCCGCCAAACACATTAATGACGCCACAACTATTCTTTTTGATGTTTCAAAAATGCTTGGTTCTGAAAATATATTTTCATTTTCAACAAAAAAGATATCCTTTTCTTGCTGAGTATTAAAAAACGATAAGAGCAAAGTATTTTGCTGCAACTCATTAATATATTTATTGTTTTTAACAATTAATGCTATCGTCATTTTATTTTACTCATCATAAAAAATCGGCAAAAAAAAGGGTCGTTAGATTTGCCGACTTTTATGCTTTTTGTTAAAAAAATTAAAGTGCTGATTATTATTTTATTTTCAATTAAACTGTTGCAATACTATATACTTTATGATATAGAAAAATAAACGACCATTAAATTTCCGACTTAGGAAAAATAAAAAAAGCCCGATAAAAATCGAGCTTTTTTAATATGTTATTTTTGATTATTTCAATCTGCCTTCAAGCAAAATTAATTCTGCTTCAAATTCTTGAGGCAAACGTTTTTGCTTTTTAAAGATTTTAAAATAATCTTGTTGTGCTTGAACATCAGATAAGGCCATTTTTTTATCCACAGACATTAATTCTTCAAATCTTTCTTCAGTCATGGAAAGACCTTTCCAGTTTAAATCATTGTATGTTGGTGAATAGCCCAAAACCGTTTCAGTGGCTGATGCAGAACCGTTTACGCGTTTTAAAATCCATTCAAGAACGCGCATATTTTCGCCAAATCCCGGCCAAATAAATTTGCCTTGTGCATCTTTTCTAAACCAATTCACGCGGAAAATAAGCGGTTTTTTAGAAACCTTTTGCCCCATAGACAACCAATGAGCCCAATAATCACCCATATTATATCCGCAAAACGGTAACATAGCCATTGGATCGCGGCGAATTTCCCCCGTTTTTCCTTCAGAAGCTGCCGTTTTTTCAGAACCCATTGTGCTGGCAAGATAAACACCATGTTGCCAATTATATGATTGATAAACAAGCGGTGTATTCGTTGCCAAACGTCCACCAAAAATAAATGCATCAATGGCAACACCTTTCGGATCTTCCCAAGCTTCATCAATTGAAGGACATTGACTGGCCGGCGCGGTAAATCTTGAATTCGGATGAGCTGCCGGTCTGCCACAATCTGGCGTCCAATCATTCCCTTGCCAATCAATAAGGTGTGCCGGTGCTTTATCCGTTAAACCTTCCCACCAAACATCTCCATCATCTGTTAAGGCAACGTTAGTGAAAATCGTGTTTGCTCTGCAAGATTCAATCGCGTTTTTATTCGTTTTTGCAGACGTTCCCGGAGCAACACCGAAAAATCCAGCTTCGGGATTAATCGCTCTTAAAATGCCGTTTTTATCCGGTTTAATCCAAGCAATATCATCTCCAACCGTTGAAACAGTCCAATCTGACATTGACTTTGGCGGAATAAGCATGGCCATATTTGTTTTTCCGCAAGCGCTTGGAAAAGCCGCGGCCACATAAGAAGAAAGCCCTAATTTTTTATTTTTAAGACCAACGATAAGCATGTGTTCCGCAAGCCAACCGTCCCTTTTTGCCATGGAAGAAGCAATTCTTAATGCCAAGCATTTTTTGCCCAACAAAGCATTACCGCCATAACCTGACCCATAAGAGATAATTTCGTTTGTTTCTGGAAAATGAGTGATATATGTTTCTTCAGGATTACATGGCCATGCCACATCTTGTTCGTCCTCTTTTAACGGAGAGCCAACCGAATGGAAACATTTAACAAAATCGCCATCTTTTAAAACAGTCCACACTTTTTTGCCCATTCTTGTCATGATGCGCATATTGGCAACAACGTATGGTGAATCCGTGATTTCAACGCCGATTTTAGCGATATCAGAGCCAAGCGGACCCATTGAAAAAGGAATAACATACATGGTTCTTCCGCGCATACAACCTTTCATAAGCTTGCCTAATTTCTTCTTCATTTTTTTAGGACTTGCCCAATTATTTGTTGGTCCGGCATCAATTTCTTTTTCTGAGCAAATAAAAGTTCTTTTTTCAACACGCGCAACATCTTTAGGATTTGAACGAGCTAAAAAACTGTTCGGTCGTTTTTTAGGATTAAGCGGTATAAATGTTTTATTTTTAACAAGAGTTGCACAAATATTTTTATTTTCTTTTTCCGTTCCGTCACACCAATAAATAGAATCCGGTTGTGTAATAGCGGCAATTGAATTTACCCAATCGATAACTTTTTGGTTTTTTGTTGGATATTTTTCCATTGTTTATCTCTCCTAAGTTTATGAAACATAAAATTATGATAGCAATTCACCCAAAAAAGTCAAAACATTTTTAGTTAAAATTTTAAAAACATATAGAGCTATGTTTTTTCATATATGAGAATAAAAAAGTTGAAATCCATAAGAAATTTTGTTAGCATTAATTAAAATAAAAAAGAAAAGGATGTAATCATGAAAAAATTAAAAGCAGGACTTTGTTTTTCTTTGGTCGGTTTCTTATTAACAGGATGTGCCGCCGGTGATAATTCCATTCCCGATACACCTGTTGAATATCTTTATACAGAGGCCCATACTTATTTTAAAGATAAAAATTATGAAGAAGCGGCAAAATATTTTGACGAAGTTGAACGGCAACACCCCTATTCTGTTTGGGCACCAAGAGCTCAAATTATGGCTGCTTATTCTTTTTATAATGCCGATAAATATGATGATGCGATTTTAGCATTGGATCGGTTCATTCAATTGCATCCGGGGAACAGAAATATTGCCTATGCCTATTATTTAAAAGGTCTTTGCTATTTTGAGCAAATGTCTGATGTCAGTCGCGAACAAAAAATGACTCAAGATGCTCTTGCAACATTTAAAGAGCTTCTTTATCGCTTCCCAAATTCCGTTTATGTGCCGGATGTAAATGAAAAATTAAAAGAGATTTATTCTCATTTGGCGGGAAAAGAAATGGCTGTTGGACGATACTATCAAAAATCGAAAGAATATGTTCCGGCATTAAACCGATTCCAATCCGTTCTTCTCGACTATCCGAATGCAAATCAATCTTCAGAAGCTCTTTATCGATTAGCGGGTTGTTATATCGCCCTTGGAATGATATCGCAAGCCGAAGAAATGCAAAAGATTTTAAATTATTATTATCCGAAAAGCATTTGGACTCAAAAAACAAAAACCATAATTCAAAAATATAAAAAAGAGAAATAGATGATTGATTCTTTGTCAATTCGTAATGTTGTTTTAATTGACAAACTTGATTTAACTTTTGAAAAAGGAATGGGGGTTTTCACCGGAGAAACCGGCGCGGGTAAATCAATTTTGCTGGATTCTTTATCTCTCCTTTTGGGAGCGAGAGCCGATTCTTCGTTGGTCCGATATGGTGAAAATCAACTTTCTGTTGCGGCTGAATTTTCCGCCGTATCGCCGGAAGTTATTTCTTTTTTAACAGAGCAAGGAATTGAATGCGAAGAAGGAAATATTTTAATTCGCAGAGTTGTTACAAAAGAAGGAAAAAGCAAATCTTTTATAAATGACCAAAATGTCAGTGTTTCATTTTTAAAAGCAATCGGCGAAAGCTTGGTTGAAATTCATGGGCAATTTTCAACTCATAGCTTGCTTAATCCCTCAACTCATTTATTTGTTCTTGATACTTTTGGAAAATTAAGTGCTGACGAGGCAAAAACAAAAGAATTATGGCACAGCTATCAAAAAGCCGTAAAAGAAACAGCTTTAGCAAAAGAAAAACTTGAAAACGCTGAAAAACAAAAAGAATATCTTGAACAATCTCTTGAAGATTTGGAAAACCTAAACCCTTTAGTCGGCGAAGAAGAATCCCTTGTTCAAAAACGCACCAATTTAATGAACAGTGAAAAAATTCTTTCAGCTACCGCTTCGGCATATCAACTTCTTTCGGATGAACAAAATGGTGTTGAACGGCAACTGGCATTGGCAACCCGTCACCTTGAAAAAGCCAGCCAATATGATGAAAAATCATTCACCGAAATTATTGAAATTCTTGACCAATCCCAAAATCTTTTATCCGAAGCAGAATATAAGCTAGAGCAAATAACGGAAAATTTTGGGGATACCAGCGAGTTACCGATTATCGATGACAGATTGTTTGCCTTAAGAGCGGCCGCAAGACGGCATCAAACAAATATTGATGATTTGCCTGATTTAATTCAAAGATTAAAAACTGAACTCGTTGCCATTGACAATGCGGATGATACTTTAAAACAACTTGAAGCCAAAGAAAAAGCATTATTAAATACATTTATCGAACAAGCAAATAAATTATCCGAAAAAAGAAAAAAAGTTGCCCAACAATTGGATGAAAAAGTTAAAGCTGAATTACCGGCATTAAAACTTGAAAAAGCTGTTTTTAAAACTGTTGTTGAGCAAAAACCTTTCAGCGAAGCCTCTGAAACAGGATTGGATATGGTTACATTTACCGTTTCAACCAACACGGGAACGCCCCTTGCTCCTTTAAATAAAATTGCATCCGGCGGGGAATTATCCCGCTTTATGTTGGCACTTAAAGTCAATCTTGCCAAACAAAGCGCACTACCGACCATTGTTTTTGATGAAATTGACAGTGGTGTCGGAGGCGCAACCGCAGATGCCATTGGTTCAAGATTAAATAAACTGGCCTCGGACTGTCAGGTTATTGCCGTTACTCATGCGCCACAAGTTGCTTCATATGGTTTACAACATTGGACCGTTTCCAAATCGGAAAAAGGCGGGAAAATTATTACATCTGTTCAAAAATTAACCGATGAAGAGCGTTTAACAGAAATTGCCCGTATGTTATCCGGCGATAAAATTACCCAAACGGGTCTTGAAATGGCAAAAGAATTACTCTTCAAACAAAAAACGTTACTTTAAAAAATATCAACTGGGGGAACTATGCAAAAAAACGTTTCTGAATTAACAAAAGAAGAAGCTCAAGAAGAATTAGCCTATTTAGCCAAAAGAATCGGCGAACTTGATATTGCTTATCATCGCGATGACGCTCCTCTTATAACAGATGCCGAATATGATGCATTAAAGCACAGAAATACCGATATTGAAACTTTATTCCCCGATTTAATCAGAGCAGACAGTCCCTCTTTTCGTGTCGGTTCAAAAATATCTGATGATTTTAAAAAAGTCACCCACTCAATCCCCATGCTTTCCCTTGGCGATATATTTACTGAAGACGCCGTCTATGCCTTTGTGGATAAAATCAAACGATTTTTAGGATTAAATGAAAATGACCCACTTGAATTTGTTGCCGAACCTAAAATTGACGGACTATCATTTTCTGCTGTTTATAAAAACGGTCTTCTTTTTTCAGGAGCAACGCGCGGAGACGGAACAACCGGTGAAGACATCACCGGAAACTTAAAAACCATAAAACAACTGCCAATTTCATTAAACTCAGGCGAGTCATTATTTGATGCGCCAATACCCGAATTCATTGATATTCGCGGCGAAGTTTATATGTCAAAAAAAGATTTTTTTGAGCTCAACAAAATTCAAGAAGAAAAAAAACAAAAAATTTTTGCAAATCCAAGGAATGCCGCCGCCGGATCATTAAGACAACTCGATTCGTCAATTACGGCAAGCCGAAAATTAAGCTTATTTGCTTACGCGTGTGGCGAAAATTCATCTAATTATTTTAAAACACATTATGAATATTTGCAAACTTTAAAAAAATGGGGATTCCCCGTTAATCCAGAAATTAAAATTTGCAAAACAACTGAAGAAATGATTAATTTTTTCAAAGCAATCGGTGAAAAAAGAAGTTCACTTGATTATGATATTGATGGTGTTGTATATAAAGTTAATGATTTGGAATTACAACGAAGATTAGGATTTATTGCAAGATCTCCCAGATGGGCTATTGCTCATAAATTTCCAGCCGAACAGGCAACAACGAAATTATTGGATATTCGCATTCAAGTCGGGCGCACAGGCGCTTTAACACCGGTTGCCGATTTAGAACCCGTGAATGTCGGCGGCGTTATTGTTAAACATGCCACACTGCATAATAAAGATGAAATCGAAAGAAAAGATATCCGAATTAATGACACGGTTGTTATTCAACGAGCCGGTGATGTTATTCCGCAAATCGTTCGCGTTATTACTGAAAAAAGAGATGAAAATTCTAAGCCTTATGAATTTCCAAGCGTTTGCCCGATTTGCGGTAGTGTTGCAAAAAAAGAAGGAGACGATGCTGTTATTTATTGCACCGGCGAACTTGTTTGTCCAGCTCAACAAATGGAAGCCCTTAAACATTTTGTTTCAAAAGATGCTTTGGATATCGAAGGATTGGGTGAAAAAAATATTGAAATGTTTTTTGAACTCGGATGGATTAAAAATGCCCTTGATTTATTTTATTTAAAAGAAAATTATGCTCTTTTATTAATGACGCGTGATGGCTGGGGAACAAAGTCAGCCGAAAACCTTTTTTCAGCAATTAAAGAAAAACAAAAAGGCATATCTCTTGATCGATTTATTTATGCGCTGGGTATTCGAGAAACAGGTTCGGCAACAGCCAGATTACTTGCCAAAAACTTTATTTCATGGAAAAATTTTTATGAAGCAATGACAAAAGAAAATGCCTTCGAAATTTTAACACATATTGAAGGCATCGGGCCTGTTATGGCAACTTTTATTATTGACTTTTTTAAAGAAGAACACAATCGAACATTACTTGAAAAATTATCTCAAAAAATAACCGTTTTAGATTTTGTCCCGCCACAACAAAAAACAACACCGTTTACCGATAAATCCGTTATTTTTACCGGCACTCTTGAAACAATGACAAGAGCGGAAGCAAAAGCAAAAGCCTTGGCCGCCGGTGCCAAAGTTGTTTCATCTGTTTCGGCAAAAACAAATTTTGTTATTGCAGGAGAAGCTGCCGGTTCTAAACTCACAACTGCCCAAAAACTAGGCATAACCATTTTAACTGAAAAAGAATTTAATCAAATGCTTGACGAGTTATAAAAAAATAGTTATGATATTTTTTAAGATAAGGGGAAAGAATTTTGTCTTAAAATCGGGGTTAAAAAAATGGCAGAAGATCAAGAACAAAATCAAACGGAAACTAAACAAGCCGCAAGACCGGCTTATGGTTTAAACAGTGAAGGTGAATTGCTTCACCAAATCGCCTCTGCTGATATTCAAAAAGATCTTGCTAAAAAAAAGAAAAAGAAGGTTGTTCATAAATCTTTATCCTCTTTTTCTATTGTTTTTGTAATGAAAACAACACTCTTTATCGATTCTCTTAAACGTAATCATAAAGATTTTTTCAAGATTTGCTCTTATTTATGGGCCTTTTTCCTTTCGCTGATTTATGCCGGCGGTATCACTATGATCAGCACCATTCATTATTCAAAAATTCACTTTCCGACAATTGTCGGTAATCATTTGAAAAAGAATGAAATCTCTGTTGAATCACTTAAGGTTGTGGATAACTCTTTATCTCACATTCAAATTGCAGGGCTCGAAGATGAAGAAAAAACATATCGCGTTTCATATATGAATCTTTATTCAACATTTGGTGATTTTTTACGGAAAAAGGTTGAACGCGTTGAACTTGAAAATGTTGTTGTTAAAATTAAAGAAAATCAAAACTCCGTTAAGCTCAGCCCTCTTTTTTCTCTTATTTTAAATTTAAGCGAAAAGTCCAAAATCGATATTCATACCGTTGTTATTAAAAGCGGCATTCTTGAACTTGAAGGTGAAAATTACAAAATTCCTATCAACTTTTCTATGGATGCAACCATTGAAAATAATAACAGAATGGACGTGCCATTACGTATTAAAGAAGGCAACACAAACCTGATGGCCCATTTAACCATCTTAAAAGAAGGGAATGATTTTGTCTGGTCAATCAAGAATTTGCGCGGAAGCACCGATATTTTGAGCAAAAAACCAGAAAATGTTTCCGGATCTATCACTCTTAAAACAGAAGAGCTTTCTCCAAAAGAATTAACTGTTGAAACAAATTTTTCATTAGGCTCCTCCCAAAAAAAACTTTTTGTTGACTTGAAAAAAAATAATGCTCTTTTTGAAGGGATAGCGACCTATACAAGATCACATACACAAGATGATAAAAATCAGATAGATTCTGATATATCTTTTAATTTCAAAGGACTGCAGTTAAATTCCTTCTCTTCATTTACAACAAAAAAACCTTTTTCTGTTGATATTGAAACATTAACACATCCATCCTTTGAATTAAGCAATTTAAAATCCACCATTAATGGAAACTTAAATTGCCAAAAACGAATTTGTCAAATTGATGTTACAGCACCTTCTTCCATAAGAATTAAAGAAATTTCATACAAAGACGGTGTGAACTCATATACAAATACCAGCCCTTTACTCTTTAATATTCTTCCACAAAATAATACAATAAAATTCGCAAACAGCTTTTTTAATATTAATTTAAAAGGGGAAAATTTGGATTTCAAAGGTAAAAAATCTATAACCAATACGCCTCTTGAATTAACCAGTAAAGAATTTATAATTGCAACAGATACAACAAAACCGGATCAACCGGCATCTTTTTCTGCAACCAATTTGAGTTTCAAAAACAAATCGCAAGAAATAAAAAATGCAACCGTTTACATCAAAGATATTTATAATACTGTTAACCAATTTGCTTTAAGCACAAATTACATTAAATTGTTTGAAAACAATATTATTAAACAACCGTTTTCTTTAGATATTCAATCCGAAAACGGAGATGCAAAAGCAAAAGCCATTTTTGCAAACGGTCAAATTGAAACTCTTTTTAACGGCACAATTAACCTGAATTCCGGTCATTTCTCCGGCACAATTTATATGCCTCCTGTTAATTTGGCACATATTCCAAATATTTCAGAAATTTCAGATCTTTTCCCTTCAACGTTAACTGATCTAACCGGAAAATTATCCTTATACGGCAATATCGACTGGAAAAATGAACGTCAAATTTCCGGTCCAATGTATCTTTCCTTAAAAAACATCAGTTTTGCAAAAGGAGAAACCAAAGTTAAAAACTTAAACACGGTTTTGACACTACAATCCTTAACACCGTTTGTTTCACAGGCCACTCAAAATTTAGCCATTGACGAAATTGAAGCAGCCATTCCGTTACAAAATGTTCGCGCTTCTGTTAAATTTGAAAACCAATTATTAAGACTTTTCTCTCTTACCGGTTCTTTTGCAGGTATTCCGCTCACAGCTGACCATACAACCATTCCTTATAAATCATATAGCTCTTTACTTTATTTTAGAAATGGCTCGTTTGAATGGAAAGATGTTAATCCTTATTTAAACATAAAAGATTTGACGCTTGACGGAACAGGCAGTATATATATTCCGATTGAAGCCACTCCAAACAGCACAAAAATAAATAACGCAGAAGCAAGATTAATCAATGCAACGCTTCTTTATAACGGCACAAATGAAGAATTAAAAAATAATTTCTTTAAAACAGGAAACGAATATTCCGTTCGTAGCGGCACCATCGTTTTAAACTCTAAAGAAAAAAATGTTTTAGATGCCTATATTAATTTTGAAGGTCGCGAAAAAAATGAAACTGAACGAACTTTTTACAGAGCAGACAAAACATTCAACTTCCAAGATTTATTTAAGCCGGAAGCAACTTTACCTCTTCCTTCAAACATTTTAAAAATGCAAAAACAACTTTTTGGGAACTAAAAACGAAAACAACATATTAAAATCTATATAAATTTTTCAAGATTTATAAAAAAATGCTTGCAAATTAATTATTTTTTATGTATAAGATAAGACCTATTATAAGCAAAAAACATCAATGGTTGGTGTTTAGTATATTAAAATGAAGAAGAGAGATTAAAATGGCAGTACCTAAGAAAAAAACATCTAAATCCAAAAAGAACATGCGTCGTTCACATTTGGCTTTAGGCACAAATGCTTGCATTGAATGCCCAAAGTGCGGTGAATTGGTTCGTCCACACCACGTTTGTGAATCATGCGGTCATTACAATAAAAAAGATATTATTGTAAAGGAATCATCTGAAGCAAAATAAGGAATTTGACTGTTGAGTGAAACATTAGTCATATCAATTGATGCAATGGGGGGCGATAATGCTCCCCAATCAGTGATCGAAGGCGTCAGCCGGGTTATCAAAAAAGATTCGGATACGTTTTTCTTTTTATTTGGAGATGAAGAAAAAATAAAAAGTTTGGCGGACGAGTATCACATTCCGGATACAAGATATAAAATCCATCATACAACCGATGTTATCAGCGGAGACGCGAAACCGTCCGTGGCGATTCGTAGTGGACGTGAAAGCAGCATGTGGAAAGCCATTATGTCTGTTAGAAACGGCTATTCCAAAGCGGTTGTTTCTGCCGGGAATACCGGCGCCCTTATGGCAATGAGTAAAATTTGTCTTGGAACATTATCCGGCATTGACAGACCGGCTATTGCGGCTATTTTACCAACAAGCAAAAATCCCCTTGTTGCCCTTGATTTGGGCGCAAATGCGGAATGCAATTCGCAAAACCTTGTGGAATTTGCCATTATGGGGCATGTTCTTCATCGGGTTTTGTATAAAACCGAGCATCCGAGTGTCGGATTACTTAATATCGGATCTGAAGAAACAAAAGGTCGGGATGAAATTAAAGAAGCCGCTACAACATTAAAATCATTAGACGGCAAAATTAACTTCATTGGATTTGTCGAAGGAAATGATATTTGTGCCGGCAAAGCGGATGTGATTGTGTCTGATGGGTTTTCCGGAAATGTTGCTCTTAAAACAATTGAAGGAACCGCAAAATTCATTTCAAATGTTTTAAAACAAACCATTCGTCAATCAATTATATCAAAAATCGGCTTCATGCTGGCAACACCGGCTCTTTTAAAAATGAAGAAAAAAATGGACCCGAGAAATTATAATGGCGCCATGTTCTTAGGCTTAAAAGGAATATCGGTTAAAAGTCATGGTGGTGCGGATGCGTATGCTTTTGCCTGTGCAATTGAATCAGCCATCCGAATGGCAAAAAATGATTTGTGCAACAAAATTAAGGAAGAACTGCGTCACACAATTGATGTAGATATTCCAGACGAAGTTATTGAATAAAAAAAGGGTTATAAAATGATTAAATCTATCATTGCTGGTGTCGGCGGATACCTTCCGGAAAAAATTTTAACAAACTTTGACTTGGAAAAAATGGTTGAAACCAGTGATGAATGGATTCGTGAAAGAACGGGCATCCAATCAAGACATATTGCTTCTGATGAGCAAACAACTTCATCCCTAGCTGTATTGGCTGCAAAAGAAGCCCTCAAAAATGCCAAAATTTCCGGAGATGAAATCGACCTTATTATTTTGGCAACTACAACCCCTGATGACACAACACCTGCAACCGCCATGCGCGTTCAAGCTGAACTTGGAGCCATAAATGCTTTTGCATTTGATGTTCAAGCTGCTTGCTCCGGATTCATGTATGCTTTAAGTGTGGCTGATAAATTTATCAAGACAAAAAGTGTTAAAACTGCTCTTGTTATCGGTGCCGAAACTCTTTCCAGAATTGTTGATTGGAAAGACAGAAACACTTGCGTTCTTTTTGGTGATGGTGCCGGCGCAGTGATTGTTAAAGGCGAAGAAGAAACCGAAGAAAACAAAGATACAGGAATTATCAACATTATTTTGCATTCCGATGGCAGATTAAGAGATTTATTAACAACAACCGGAGGTGTTTCAAGAACACAAACTGCTGGGTTTGTTCACATGGAAGGTAGAGAGGTTTTCAGACATGCTGTTACAAATCTTTCAAATGTTGCCCAAGAATTAATTGATACTTCAAATATTAAGCTTTCTGATGTCGATTACCTTGTCCCTCACCAAGCAAATTTAAGAATTATCGAAGGAACAGCAAAAAAATTGGATATTCCAATGGAAAAAGTTATCGTCACTTTACCGGAACAAGGAAACACTTCAGCTGCATCAATTCCACTTGCATTATATGAGGGTGTTAAATCTCAAAAATTAAAAAAAGGCGATCTGATTTTACTAGATGCAATGGGTGCAGGTTTTACCTGGGCCGGCGCTTTAATCCGCCTTTAATTTTTTTGTTATAAATTAAAAAAGTAGTTGATTATATTTGAAATTTATGACATTCTAACAACAGAAAATTTTAAATAAAAAAAGGAAAAAAATATGACACAAAAAACGATTACACGTGCAGATATTGCAGATGCTATTTATCGGGAACTTGGTTTTTCCCATGCCGAATCATTTAAGTTGATTGAACAAATTTTGCAAGATATTATTGATGCATTGGCAAAAGGTGAAACAGTTAAAATTTCTAAATTTGCATCTTTTATTCCTCATGCAAAGAAAGAAAGAATCGGCCGTAACCCTAAAACAGGTGTCAAACATGCCATTTCCCCTCGCACGGTTGTTTCTTTCAAAGCATCAAACACTTTGAAAAGCACTTTAAAATAACAGGAGATACCCATGCTTAAGGCTGAAAACGCCTATCGAACCATCACTGAAGTTGCCGAACTTTTACAAGTTCCCGCTACCGTTCTTCGTTTTTGGGAAACTCAGTTTCACCAAATTAAACCGATGAAGAGAATGGGTCGCCGTTATTATCAGGCTCAGGATGTTGTTTTATTAGCAAGAATCCGTGATTATCTTTATAAGGAAGGATACACGATTAAAGGCGTTCAAAAACGGCTGAGAAATTCTGATAAAACATCTGAACCATCTGTTTTTGAAAAAGAAAAAAATAATGCCGCAACAGATGCGCTGATCAGAGAAATATCGGATATTAAAACATCTCTGGAAGACCATATTTGAATTATTGAAAAGCGCCTTATTTAGGCGCTTTTCTTTTAAAGAAAATAATTTATTTTTTCTTTGTTCCGCATCCACAACCCGGCATAAAAATCCCCTCCTTTCTTCTTTTTTAATATTATCACCATAAATAAAGTAATTCCCTCTTTTATACTTGTCAATAGACAATAATTTTGTTACACTCATTTTAGATTAATCAAAATACAAGGCCAAACATGTTTTCAAAAAAAATAAAAACAGCGCTTTTATTTGCTTTTTTCGTTTTAGCAAGCGGATGCGCGCATAAAAACCCGTTAACAGATTTCCAATTTCAAACCGTTATGGCTCCACCGTATGTTTTGGCTTCCTGGTATCGTATTTCTGAACTTGGAGCACCCATCCGCATTTATATCGAAGGAGATGGACATTCTTTTGATGCATATAACAGACCAACGGCAAATCCAACCCCAAAATCAACATTTTTAAGGGAAATTGCAGCCAATGATCCAAATCCAAATGTTGCTTACTTAGGAAGACCTTGCCAATATCTTCAAACAAATACGTGCACTCAAGATGATTGGACCTGTGGCCGTTTTTCGCCACAAATTGTGAATTCGATGGAACAATCCGTTCTTCAATTAGCAAAAAAAGGGCAAACCCAAAATATCGTTTTAATCGGATATTCCGGCGGGGCTCAAATTGCGGGATTAGTCGGAGTTAAACACCCCAAAATAATGAACAGAATTATCACAATTGCCGGTGTTTTAGATCAAGAAGCTTGGACAGCTTATCACCAAGATACGCCTCTGAATAAATCTTTAAATCTTCGAGATTATAAAGAAATTTTTGATCAAATTCCACAAACTCATTTCATCGGTAAAAAAGACAGAGTTGTTCCAAATCATTTAACCGAAAACTTTGTTCAAGATAAGAATACCATTATTACTCTTGAAAAAGCAGATCATCAAAAAGGATATGATTCTGTTTTAAAACAGATCTATGATTTAAATTAAGGAGTCTAAATGACAAAAACCGTTTGGATACTTGCTGACGATAGAATCGGGAATGTCAATCAACTTTTAGGAATTGCCGAACGCTTGCCTTATCCTTATGAACGAAAAGAAATTCGTTATAATTCTTTTGTAAAATTACCAAACCTATTAAGGGGAAAAAGCCTTGTCGGATTAACAAAAGAAAGTAAAAAAAATTTATCAACAGAAACTTATCCGGATCTTGTTTTAAGCGCCGGTCGACGTTCTTATCCTGTTGCCCTCTGGCTAAAGAAAAAATCAAACGGCAAAACAAAAATTATTCAACTAATGAATCCCGGAAAAGCTTATTTTAAACAAGCTGATTTAATTATTTTACCTAAACATGATTTATATAAAGGCGATTTAAAAAATGTTTTGATTTCAACCGGAACACCGCATCGAATTACGCCTGAAAAATTAAAAACGGAAAAAGAAAAATGGGAATCAACATTTAAAAAGTATGCCTTACCAAGATTATCTTTAATTGTTGGTGGAGCAACAAAAAATAATCCGTTTACATTAAAAATGGCACAAGAGTTGCTTGAAAATGTTAACGCTCTCAAACCAAAAAGTGTTTTGGTTACAACGTCAAGAAGAACGCCAAATGAAATTGTTTCATATTTGAAAAATAATCTTGATAAAAAAACAACCTTTTTTTACCAATTTGGCGATAAATCCGAAAACCCATATTTTGGGCTTCTTTCATCTGCAGATATGATTCTTGTCACAGGTGATTCTATGTCAATGTGTTCGGAATGCTGTGCAACGGGTGTTCCTGTATTTATTTTTGCTCCTGACCTAATGATGAGCGAAAAACACAAACGTTTTCATAAAAGCCTTTTTGAACAAGGATACGCGCTTCCGGCAGGTTCCAAACTTCAAAAAACAAAAGGGAACTTTAACCCCTCAGAAGAAATTATTAATCAAATAAAAAAATTATTTTAAAACCGGAGATAATCGTGCCAAAAGTAAGTATTATCATTCATATAACCGCTCAAGAACATATTACCAATCTCTGCTTTGAAAGTTTATTAAAACAAACATTTCAAGATTTTGAATGTTTATGTGTTATTTCCGAAACGGAAAAAGAATACCCATTTTTAACTTCAATTTCAAAAAAAGACAAAAGATTTAGAATATTAAAACAAATAGATTCCCCAAGTAAATGGCACTGTTATAATGAAGCTTTGTATCAAATGAAGGGGGAATATGCGCTGTTTTTAAATGATGCTGATTTGCTTCATCCACAAGCATTGGATATTTATACTGATGCGCTTCGTTATTCGCATGCTGATATTGCAACGGCAAATCCGGCTTACTTTTCAGGGGCAAAAAAAATAAAAGCGCTTGATAAAAAAATCTCATTTGAAAAAAGTTCACTTAAAAAGAAAAATAACCATCTTTTATCTGACTTTTGGCAAGAAAATTTTCCATTCATTGATGAAACGTTAGAAGGAAAAATGTTTTCCGGCACGCTACTTGCTTATCTTAAATTTCATCCAACACTCAGTGAATTTTCTCCCTATTTCTTTGTGGAACAATTCTATTCGGTAGCTCAAAATTTAGTTTATATTCGCTATCCGCTTTATTTTTATCGTAAAGAAGCGCATATCCCTTCCGTTGCTTCTTATGAAACTTTAATGAATCTCAAAGAGAGAATTTTATTTGAATATGCCTATTTCGTTGACGGCGGAAGAACAACTTCCTATACGGAAAGTCTTTTAAATTATAAATGCTCGCAAGATTTATTTTCCGCAATTAAACATATTTTAATGCACACACCGGAGGGCTCTTTTATTTGCATTAACCAACAAATCATTTCCTTAATTGAGGAAATGAAAGACTATGGCCTTTTAAAAGGCCTCAGTCTGTCATTGGTGCAAAAAAGTATTTTATATGCATTAACTTCAGGAAACCCAAATCTTGCAAAAAAACTTATTCGATTTTTTTATTAAGAATTTCCTTTTAAAATTTCATCATAGCGACGTTTAATTTCTTTAATATCTTCCCACATAAGCGCCTTGGGAGAACCGGGTCTTGCAATCGGGTTTCTGAGCAAATAGGAAGGATGAAAAATCGGCATCATTTTCGAACCATTTGGCCCATCAAACCATTTCCCACGCACTTTTGAAATTGAGGCCACATTCGGTAAAAAACTTGTTAAAGCCACACGCCCACAAAGCAAAATAATTTTCGGTTTCAAAATATTTAATTGTGCGTCTAAATAATTTCTGCAAGCTTCTTTTTCACTGGGTAACGGATCCCTATTTTCAGGAGGCCGGCATTTTAAAGTATTACAAATATAAATATCCTTTTCTCGACTTAATCCAACAGACTCAAAAATTTTATCCAGCAATTGACCGGCACGCCCAACAAACGGTTTTCCTTGCAAATCTTCATTAGCCCCTGGAGCTTCTCCGATTAAAACAATATTTGAATTTGGTTTTCCATCTGAAAATACAACATTGGTTCTTGTTTTTGCCAATGGGCATTTTTGACAATTTAAACAATCTTGTTTCACTTTTTCTAATTCTTCTAACATAGCCTTTCTCCTATAAAATTTTATGCCGTCAGTTTATCTAAAATAAAAGAAAAAAACAATCTAAAAACACCCGCTTGATTTTTTTTATCTTTCTATGATATAAATAATCCATGCAAAAAATAGAAAAACATATTCCGGACAAAAAAGATTTAACTTCTTTTTTAGAAAAAAAAATTTTTAAAGAGCCCATTCTCTCTCTTTACCAATTTCAAAGAGGCTCTTCTTCTTTTAATTATTTAGTTACGCTTCAAAATAAAAAAGTGTTGGTTAAACTGGCTTGGAAATATAAAAAGAAAGGGGTTGAAAGATTAGTTCAAATTATTAATTTATTATCTAATCAAAAAGATCTTCCCATTGCCAAAATTCTTTCTTTTAATAACAAAAATATGTTCAAATATAAAAACAGTTATGGTGTTGTTTTAGAATACATTGAAGGGCATTCTCCTGCCGCAACAAAAATAACTATGGAGCATATTAAAAAAATCATTTTTGCATATAAAAATATCGGAAAAATAAATATTCCTAATGAAAAACTTTTAATGCCGGCTTATGATTTTAAACAGATACAACAAACCTATCTTTTAAATTGCGAAAAAATGATTAAGCAAACAAAAATTAAATTTTTGTTTTTCTTTTTGTTGCTGAAATGCAAAAAAAATCTCATTAAAATCGGGAACACTCCATTAAAAATTTTTAAAGATAAAAAAAGCATTATTCATGGTGATTTTCATCATAATAATTTATTGTTCAAAAACGATAAATTAGTCGCAATTTTAGATTTAGAAGATTTGGGTTTCGGATATAAAAGCGAAGATTTATTGCGCTTTATTTTTTGTTTAATTGCCCGTCAACCAATTTTTTATCCTAAAAAGAAAACACTATTCACATACCTTAACTTTATAACTGAAGAGTTTTCCTATTCAAAAGAAGAGTGGCTTACCGGCCTTAATTCTTTTGCATTACAAAAATATAAAAAAATGTTTTCAAAAGTCGGGAAATCAAATTTTTCAAATATTAAAAAAATGATTCAAATCTTATCATTTATGCATCGATACAATCAAGTTGAATCATATTTTAAAAATTTAAAAAATCATTAGTCCGCCAAGCTTTTTTCTTTTTCAATATCTTGATTATCTAATCCTGCTAAACGAATCACTGTATGAATCACATGTTCGCTATTATAGGATTTTTTCTGATTTTGATAAAGATTATAAATAATTTTTTTTCTGATAGAGCGATATTTTTCGGAAGTCCATAAAACAAATGGGATGGTTGTCATCGGCTCATTAGCAAGCTCTGAATGACCCAAAATTTTTGTTTCAGTTGAATCATAAATATCTTCACCATGATCGCTAAAATATAAACAAAAAGAAACATCATCATGTTTTTGAGTTATATTAATAATTTCATTAACAACATAATCCGTATATCGGATTGAATCATCATAAGCATTTAAAAGTTGATGTCCTTGAAGTGATAAATTTTTATCTTTTAAATTATCTTTAAAATAAGCCCATTCAGCCGGATATCGGTTTGTATAAGCAGAATGAGATCCGATTAAATGAACAAAAATAACTTTTTTAACACTCGATTTATCGTTCAAAATCTTTTCAATGTCCGGCAACATATCCGCATCAAAACCCGTTTTTTCAAATCTCTTCATTCCGCTAAAATTATATGATTTTTCCCAGTCGGCATGAGAAGAAATAGCTGTTATTAATGTGTCTGACAATGCATATTGATTTGAAAGCCAATATGTTTTAAATCCGGCTTGTTTAAAGTAATTAACAATCGTTCCTTTTTGTGTTAAATATTCCATCTTACCTTCTTCAGCAAAAGTTAATACTCGCTCTAAAACCGGCATTGTTTGCGCAAATGGAGATTTAACGTTTTCAAAAACAAACAAATCTTCTTTTCTGGCATCAGAAAAAGGCGTTGTTTGACGCGGATATCCATATAAAGATAAGTGTGTTCTGTTTGCTGATTCACCGATAATTACAACATAAGTTTCAGGCGTATCAGGTGATGTATCAGAGACAATGTTTTGAAAAGGTTCCGCCTTATTTTTAGACAAAGCCTCTTTCAATTCGCCGTATGTTTTTTTATATAAGAAAAAATGGTAAACAACATTACTATATGGATTTAAAACATATCCATCTTTAAACTTAAAACCTTTCTTAAAAAGATTTCGGATAAATGGGAATCCAAAAATTAAACAAAAGAGAGCGCCCGCAACTCTTTCATTCAAATCAAGTGAAAAATCAGATAAATTTAAAATAAAAAAAACAGGTAAAACTAAACAAATTGCAGACAAAATAAAAATAAAGGGAGGTATATTTTGCGTTAAAAATTCTTTGGTTTCTTTCATATTTGAAACAAACAAAGTGAAAAACGTGTTTAATCCAACTCTTGTCTTAAAAAAGTAAATATGTCCGATTTCTAACAACATCAAAGGAATAAAAATAAAATGAAGAATCAGTAAATATGCTTTTAAATAAGATGGAAAAAGAAAAAGAGGAATAAGCATTAAAAAACAAATCGGAAAAGTGCGAACAACATCTTTTAAAAATAATTTATAAAACAGTTTATTTTTCAAATCCGCCTGTTTAATTGATTTAAAAAAAGTATAGAAAAGCGGCAAAAAACCAATCAAAAAGACATAAGCAAAAGAAAAAATTAGATTTGACATTTTTAAAGTATCCTGTAGAATAAAAAGAATGAAAATATCTTACTGAAAGGGCTTTAAAATGTCAACATTAATCAGACATGTTTTATTAGACAATAAACCTGTTGATATCCTTATTTGCAACAACAAAATTGAACAAATTGCAGAGCATATTCCGACAGCACTTTCAGATGAAATTATTTTAGGCGACGGAAAAGCTATCATTCCCGCTTTTTATAATATGCATACCCATTCGGCTATGACTTTATTCAGAGGCATCGGTGAAGATAAAGATTTGTTTGAGTGGCTTCAAAAAGATATTTGGCCACGCGAAGAAAAATTAACAAAAGAACAAGTTTATGTTGCTTCTAAATTCGCTATTTTAGAAATGATAAAATCAGGAACGGTTTTATTTAATGACATGTATCCTTTTGCATCCAGCACAGAACAAGCAGCTGATGAAATGGGTGTTAAAATGCTTTCTTCTTGTGTTGCTTTTGATTTATTTAATCCCAAAATGACTGCAGAAAAAAAGCAATCAATGAACGAATTTATGGAAAGAAAAATATCTTCTTCCTATATCAAAAAAACTGTTTCTTGTCATGCTGTTTATACTGTTTCAGAAGAATTACTCTGCTTTGCAAGAGACTTAGCTCAAAAACATCATACTTTTTTGCATATACATTTGGCCGAAACTCAAAAAGAAGTAGATGATTGTGTTGAAAAAACAAGATTAACACCGACACAATACTTAAATAAACTCGGATTATTGACCGATAAAACCATTTTAGCCCACTGTGTTTGGTTAAATGAAGAAGACAGAAAACTCATCAAAGAAAAAGGCTGCTTAATTGCTCATTGTCCAACCTCAAATCTTAAACTCAATTCCGGACAAATGCCTTTTAATCTTTATAAAGAAGAAGGACTTAAAATCTCACTTGGAACAGATGGCGCCTCTTCCAATAATTCTTTGAGCATGTTTAGTGAAATGAAAATTGCAGCTTTATCTGCAAAAGGTCAATCTCATAATATTACGGCTGGGAAAGTTGAACAAATTTTAAACGCTTCTCAACAAGAACCCGCTCAATTTTTAGGGCTTAATGCAGGATTAATAAGAGAAGGTGCACTCGCTGATTTCATTCTTTTAGATTTAAACAATCTGTTCTTACAACCACAAGCGTTCTTAAAATCTCATTTGGTTTATAGTGCAGAATCAAGTGCAGTTTCTGATGTTTGTTCAAACGGGCGGTTTATCTTAAAAGATAAGCACCACCCGTTCGAAAATGAAATTATAGACTCATTTTTAAAAGTGTCAGAATCAATTATTTAACTCTTCACTTGATTTTCTTGTTTGATAAAGTGAAAACAAAATTCCTAAAGCTAAAATACCGAAAGTAACAATTAAAGAAACACCAGTTGTTACTTTTAATCCGATATACGGCAAAAAGATTTTTGATCCGATAAAGATTAAAACAAAAGATAAGGCATGTTTTAAATACACAAAACGAGTCACCGCTTGAGCCAATAAAAAGTATAAGGAACGTAATCCCAAAATCGCAAAAATGTTACTTGTATAGACAACAAAAACATCTTGGGTGATTAAGAAAATGGCCGGAATACTATCAATAGCAAAAATCACATCCATTGTTTCAATGATAACCAATGCCAAAAACAAAGGAGTTGCGACCCATTTACCGGCTTGCTTAATGAAGAAATGTTCTTCATGAATTTTATTTGTCATCGGAAGGTATTTTTTAACAAAAGAAAGCATTTTTCCTTCTGTTTCCGAAGCGCTTTCATCTTCTTCATCCTTCATTGTTTCAATAAGCATTTTTGCGCCAGTATAAATTAAAAATGCTGAGAAAAGATATAACACCCAGTGGAATTGACTGACCAGTTGTGCACCAATTAAAATCATAACTGCCCGCATCACAACAGCGCCCAAAACACCCCAGAATAAAACTCGATGTTGATACATGGCAGGAACTTTAAGAGATGTGAAAATTAATGAAATAACAAAAATATTATCCATTGATAAACTAAATTCAACCAAATAACCTGTATAAAACAGCATACCGGTTTCCATGCCTTTTTCATAAAGAACAAAAAGACCAAACAATAATGAAACAATCACGTATGAAAGACAAATTTTAAATGTTCCTTTCATTGTCGGCATTTCAGATTTTTTATGAAAAACAAATAAATCCAAAAACAAAATTGTGCAAACAATTAATCCAAAAACACCCCACATAACTCCTGTGGATAAGTGCGATAAAGCTTCTAACATTTATTTTCTTCCTTTGTTAATAAAAAATCCCTGTTTTCATTTAAAATCGGGCGACGGTCGGGATTTGCCGCTAACCCTTTTTGAACAAAAACTTCCCATGGAAATGTTGAACCCGGGTCAAATTTTCGATCCGGTGCAATATCCGAATGAGCCACAACATTTTCAGGCTTAATTTTATATCTTTTCATAATGTCTTCACAAAGTAAAAGTCCGGATTCAATCTGTTCTTTTGAAAACTCTGTAAAAGTTCTTTCTCCTGTTGGAGGACATTGAAACTCAATTCCAATCGAATGGGAATTAATATCTTCTTTAATATCTTTCCATCTGGAAATACCAGCATGCCAAGCTCTCTTTTCTTCAGGGATAATCTGATAAATCGTTCCATCTCTATCAATCACATAATGAGAACTTACACGCCCACCCTCTTCTTTTTCAATAAAAATTGATAACGTTTCTTCAAGCGTTTTTGTTGCTGTTGCATGAAAAACAATCATATCAATAGGGGATTTTCTTTCATCAAAATGCGAGGAAAATTTTTGAATAATTTTCATGCTTTCTCCATCATTTTTTTTAAGGATACCGGCCGCATAAAACTATGGCATAAAGAAATAGCCAAAGCATCAGCTGCATCAGGCGGAATTTTTTCAGGCACACTTTTCAATAATGTGCGCACCATCATATCCACTTGTTTTTTATCCGCATGCCCCACACCGACAACCATCTTTTTAATCTGATTCGGCGTATATTCGGCAACAGGGATATTAAATAATGCCGGTGTTAATAAAACAACACCTCTCGCCTGTCCTAATTTAAGTGTTGAAGTCGGATTGTTATTAACAAATGTTTCTTCAACCGCCGCTTCATCCGGTTGATATGCTTCAATAACTTTTTTTAAATCAGTATGCAACTCTCCCAATCGATTACATAACTGATTTTCCGTATCCGGATTAATCACACCGGCTGCAATAAAACGCAAACGGGAGCCATCTTTTTCGATGACTCCCCAACCTGTATGTCTTAATCCCGGATCAAGTCCCAAGATGCGGACCATCGATTATTCCCCCAATTGTGCCATAACTTCTTCAGAAATATCTGCATTTGTGATTACACGTTGAACGTCATCATCTTCATTCAAAGCATCCAAAAATCTCATCAATTTTTGAGCCGTTTCTAAATCAGTGATTTCTTTTTGAACCATTGGGCGCCAATCACGTCTGGCAACATTCGGTGTTCCGAGTTTTGTTTCCAAAGCTTCGCGAACAGATCCCAAATCATCTACTTGGCAAATAATTTCATGCGCTTCATCTGTTGAAACAACATCATCAGCACCGGCATCTAAAGCTGCTTCAAAAATAGCATCAGGCGTCCCGACTGCAACCGGATATTCAATATATCCAATACGCTCAAAATTAAATGTTACCGAGCCTGTTTCACCCAAAGATCCACCGCTTTTTGAAAATAATGATCTTAACACCGGAGCCGTTCTCGCACGATTATCCGTCAAAGCTTCAACAATAACGGAAACCTTACCGGGTCCCATACCTTCATATCTGACTTCTTCATAATTAGAAGTATCTGTTCCTTGAGTTCCTTTCAAAATAGCACGTTCAATGTTGTCTTTTGGCATATTTTCGGAACGAGCCGTTTGAATAGCCAAACGTAAACGTGGATTAGCAGCTGGATCGCCACCTCCTTGTTTTGCCGCAACTGTAATTTCACGAGCAAGTTTTGAAAAAACTTTAGCGCGCATTTTATCTTGCGCCCCTTTACGATACATAATATTTTTAAACTGTGAATGTCCTGCCATACTTTTTCCTTTTAAATAAATAATAAAAAAATGATGTAAACCTTATATCATACTTCATGCGTATTTTCAAGTATTTGCCCCAATCGAATGGGAAAAATTTCTTTTGCGTGCCCTGTTTTTTCATCAATATCGACAACAACGGCACAAAATGTTGAATTTTTTTCGGCCGGTTCTAACCTACTTCTTTTAGCGTCTGTTAAAAATCTTGGGAATGCTGATTCTTTTTTCATTCCGATAACAGAATCATAATCTCCACACATGCCAACATCTGAAATATAAGCCGTTCCGAATGACAAAACATGCGCATCAGCTGTCGGGATATGTGTATGGGTGCCGACAACTAAAGAAGCATGACCGTCCAAATAATGACCTAAAGCAACTTTTTCCGCTGTTGCTTCTGCATGAAAATCAACAACTAAAACATCATAATCTTTTCCTTTTTTATATGTTTGCAACCATTTTTGAATTGACTCAAAAGCGCTTTCATTTGTGCGCATAAAAACATTGCCGATTAATTGAACGATTGCGACTTTAACTCCTTTTTCGGTTTTGATAATCGTAAACCCTTTCCCAATTGTATTTTCAGGATAATTCATCGGTCTGATAATATTATCTGCCGATTCTAAAATAGGAAAAATATCAGCCTTATCAAAAGAATGATTTCCAAGAGTAATCACATTTGCACCAGCCTCTAAAAAGGAAGTGTAAATTTTTGGAGTTATCCCAAAACCGTGAGCTGCATTTTCACCATTCACGATAATAAAATCCAACATAAATTTTTCTTTTAATTTCGGCAAATAAGATAAAACCAATTTTCTGCCGGCTTTGCCGACAACATCGCCACAAAATAATATTTTCATTTTTTATTCTTCTTCAATCTTTTCTTCTGACAAACTTTCTGTCAGTGAATTAATTTTCATTGTTAAATTTTGAATCAAATCCACAACCTGTTTTTGGTTTTCAAGATAGGTTGCCGTTTGAGAATTTTTTTCAATTTGACTTTTTTCTTCAGCCAATAACAAACACAACATGGCCAGTAATTGACCTTCTTGCATGAACCCGATTGTTTTTAATAATTTTTCGGCACGTGTATCCAAATTTTCCGCCAAAGAAGCCATATAACTTTCTTGCCCGTCTGCACAAGAAAATTTATAATATCTACCGCCGATTTTTAATGAAACAACAGCCATTATTCACTCCCTTGATCTTGATGATATGCGGTTAATGCATTATCTAAACGATTATAAGTTGTTTGAATAACTTTCTTTAACTCATCAACCTTTGCACAGGATTGCTCTTTATCTTTTTTTGTTTGCAATAATGCCGTCTCCAAAGAAACCAAAGCCCGTTCTAATCCATTAATCGCTTTTTTAATTTCTTCCATATTTCACCTACACATTTCGTCTGGCCTTAAATGCAAGTTGCAAAGTGCCGTCATCCAAATAATCCAATTCACCGCCAACAGGAACCCCTCTTGAAAGCGTTGAAACGTTCACATTAAATTCGCTTAATTTATCAGATAAATAATGAACCGTTGTTTGCCCTTCGACCGTTGCCGGAAGCGCTAAAACAACTTCTTTAACCGTTCCCAAGGCTGCTTTTTGAATCAGCTCATTAATCGTTAATTCATCAGGCCCAATTCCGTCCAGCGCAGATAACACACCGCCCAAAACATGATAAACCCCTTTAAAAACACCCGCTCTTTCAAGCGCCCATAAATCAGCCACATCTTGAACAACACAAACAAGTGTTTTATCCCTTTTTTCATCCTGACAAACAGAACAAGGCTTTGAGGTATCCATATTCCCGCAAACAGGACAAGCATCAACTTTATCAAGAACAGTTTGCATGGCTGCTACAAGAGGAACAAATTTGCTTTCTTTTTGTTTTAATAACGACAAAACTGCCCGTCTTGCAGACCTTGGTCCAAAAGCAGGCAGTTTTGAAAGCAAACCGATTAATTGTTCCAGTTCCGGTGCAGCCATTTTTTATTCCTTAAAACGGCATTTTAAAGCCGGACGGTAATCCGAGAGAAGATTGAATTCTTTCCATTTCGCTTGCCATTGCTGCATCAACATTTTCATAAGCTGAACGCATAGCGACCAAAACCAAATCTTCCAATGTTTCCTTATCATTTGCATCAACAACTGACGGATCAATTGAAACTTTAACCGGAATATGTTTACCCGTCACCGTTATTTTAACGGCACCACCGGCTGCAACCCCTTCAAATTCTTGCTTTTCCATTTTTTGTTGCAAAATTGTCATTTGGGATTGAACCATTTGAGCTTTTTTCATCAAATCACCGATATTACGCATATTTTTCTCCTTAAAAATAAATAAATTACCGTTACTTAAAGGTATTATAGAAAAAAAACTTTTAAAAGTAAACGATTATCTTTCATTTTTAACAAAAAGATTTAAGGAAAAAAGCCTCTTTCAGGTATTTTTGTTTAAATATTTTACCTCAAAAAGCGTCAATCAAAAAAAACATCAAAGGCTGACAGTTAAAAACCACCGCCGCCACCACCGCCGGAACCACCACCGCCTCCACCACCGCCGGAACCACCGGAGGAAGAAGTTGAGGCACTATGCAAACAGGAGCTAACACTTGAAAAAACAGCCGCATCTGAAAAAACATTGTCATCCGGCGGTATAAAATTGAAATACTTTTCCATTTTTTCATACCACTGATTTTGTAACCCAAGCAAAATGGCATAAGGCAGCAACTTTTCCATTTCAGCTTGCTCTGGTGTTTGATGTTTTAAATCATCAGTTCCTTTTAAGAACATTTCTATTCCTTCTAAATGCTCCATCAAACCTAAACCCTTATCATAAACGCGAACAATAATGTATTTATAAAAAGCAACAATACAAGAAAATAAAAAGACAAAACACCATACTTTATAATCTGCCATACTTGTTATAAGCTCATCAACCTCTTTTAATAATAAATCTGAAAGCTCATATATAGCATGTAAAAACAAGAAACTAAAACAAGCTAAAAAAACCGTCAATATGATCACACCAACTGCAATTATAAGCCAATTTTTACCTCTTGTAAAAACACTTAAAACAACATTTGAAAACCCAAGCGTTACACCACCCAAGATAAGAGAAACAAATAAAAACGAAAAATCATTAAAGTATAACATGAAAAAACAAAAACAAAAAACAAACATTAAAAATTTAAACATCAAAAGACATTTTGTGTTATATTTAAACAATACAGATGTCTGTTTTTCAGAATATTGTTTATACTCTTCAACATACTTTACAAACGAAGAACTATATACCCCCTTTTTAAGCGAATACTTGTTTTTTGCCTTTTCGATAAAAAACTTTTCATCTGAATTACTGGGTTTTATCTTCATATTTTTTTCAAGGGTTATTCCTTTTTTATCGGTTTTTATTTTTAACAATCCCTTTTGTGAAAGAGCTGCTAAATGAGGCATGATTAAATCACAAGGATCAATACCTAAAGATTGATGATTCTTAAGTAAAAATAACGCACCTAATTCATTAAATTTAGGGATATCAAATCTTGGATAGGCTGGCCTTCTTATACCGTCTTCTCCATGTTTTTTCCATGAAAAATAAGCATAATATGCTAACCAATAGAACACAAAAAGTATAACTATTATAAATAAAATATTTACATAGTTATTAAAAGGAATGCCTTTCTCCGGTGTTTTAAAAAAACCTGAATCAAAAACAGCTCTTAAAGTCAGAGCTTCTTGTTTTTTTAATCCATTTGGCAAATGAATTAAAATTTGACCGTCTTGTTTTAAAAAAGACGATGCTTGATTTTTTGATCCATATTGCCCAAAAAATACTTTCGGCTCTTCTGTGAACTTTACACCCGAAGGAAAACGAACAACGGCCATCACCTCCAACATATCAAAAGCCCATTCTGTTCCAATCAAATTATGAAAAAACACATCTTGTGTTTTTTCTTCATTATACCTTACAATATTTTGATATTTATATTTTATTTTATATTCATAAACCCCCGGATAAATATATCGATTCATATCCCCCAAATAAACACGTTTTTGATTATCTCTCCTTTTGGTGGTATAGGGAATATCTTTCCCATTTCTTGTTACAGATAAAATTGAAACTGGAGTTTTTTCTCCTGCATAACGTGTTGGTAAATCCCTATAAATACCTCTTTGAATATCCTTACCTTGCGCTCTTACTTTAATTGTTTCTTGCACAAGTAAAGACGAATCTTGATTTAATTCAGCATAAATATGATAAGATAAAATTTCTTCTTTTTGGATATCAGCTTTTGCTGGTGAAAAACAAAAGAAATTTAATATAAAAACAAAAAGGAATATCGCTTTTTTAATCATTATAAAAAATCCTTCACATTTGGAACTAATTTTTCATGCTCACCATCTAACTGAAAAAAAGGTTTATCAACAAGCGTAAATAATTTTTTTAATAAACAAATGGGAAATAAGTTAATAAAGGAATTAAATTTTCTAACCACCCCATTATAATAACGCCGCGCATGTTGCAAATCATCTTCAATCAACGATAATTCTTGTTGTATTTTTAAAAATGCCGCATCTGCTTTTAAGTTTGGATAACTTTCTTTTAACCCCAAAATAGTGCATAAGCCATGTTCAAACTGATTTTCAAAACTCTCTTTTTCTTTTAATGTTTTTTGATTCATTGTTTGTGTTCTAAGACGCGCAACTTCTTCAAATGTTTTTGCTTCATGATCGCAATATGCTGAAACCGTTTTCACAAGATTAGGCACCAAATCATACCGGCGTTTCAATTGCACATCAACACCGCTTTCGGCTTCAAGAATCAAATTTTTAAGACGAATTGTTTTATTATAGATAAAAATTAATCCAAGTATAAAAGCTAAAATAAAAATAATCATATCAAATCTCCCTGTTTATTTTTTTATAGAACAAAAAATGCCAGAATACAAGAATAATCACCCTACACAAGAAAATAAAAAAAACAAACCCTTGACAAGAAAATTTTATTTACTATACTGAGGAAGAAAGTTCGGATTATTTATAAACGAATTTTTGTTACTTTTACCCTAAAACGTTTATCATTTTTGATAGGCGTTTTTTTTCGTTTTAATAATTAACATTAAAAAGCCCCCATCGTTCTGAATCCGTTGCAACTTGACAATCAAATCCAACGTGTTACAATGGACGACCACCTTTAGAGCCGCCAGCCTTAGTTGCAACTTGACAATCAAAACCAACGTGTTACAATTAAAACATTTTGCGTGATGGTGTATTGATCGTTGCAACTTGACAATCAAAACCAACGTGTTACAATATTTTATATTTTCAACATCTTCCAAAGTCAGTTGCAACTTGACAATCAAAACCAACGTGTTACAATAGCAAACATCAAAGGGTTGGAAGGCGTTGAGTTGCAACTTGACAATCAAAACCAACGTGTTACAATTTTATATACTACGCTTACGTATTCTATCATGTTGCAACTTGACAATCAAAACCAACGTGTTACAATAAAAGGGTTGGGAACACCAAACTAAAACATGTTGCAACTTGACAATCAAAACCGACGTGTTACAATCCAGTTGGTTAGTAAAGGACAAGTTCAATCGTTGCAACTTGACAATCAAAACCAACGTGT
>JAFXIF010000005.1 GCA_017533325.1 Alphaproteobacteria bacterium | reverse complement strand
TTTTATGCTAAAAACAGCTATTATAAATTATCCAATTTAAATAGGGCATCTTCTGTTTAAAATTACGCTTGACGAAGCTTTTTATTTTTCATATAAACAACGCAAGGAGAAGAGCAAGATGAAGCAGGTAAATTATATTTTCAGCAAATCTGAATTAGAAGAAATCAATCGCATAAACAAAATAATGGCGCTCAGATTTAAAAAAGATTTTGATCAAATTTCTCTTCAATCCTTTAATGATATTTTAACTCAAAATAGTCCAAGTTTTATTTCTGAAGACAAAGTTGTTTTTTCCTGTCTAAACACAAAAAATTTAAATTATCTCCAATCACTGGCCGAAAAAACGGGAATTGAACATTCTTATCAATATAAAGATCCGGAAAAAATTCTTCATCTTGAGTTTAACCTTAAAAACTCTTCTGAAGATCAAAAAAGAATGTTTGCTTTTTCCTATTTTATTCAACAAAAAGAAGATAAAATTGAAAAAATAACCCTTCCCATTGTCGTGGTTACCATTTTAGCCTTACTTGCCGGACTTGCCATGATTGACAGCAATCCATCTAACCATCCTGAAAAAGCAAAACCTGAGCTTAAAACAAAAAGCTCTCATCCCCTTCCCTCAACTCAACATGTTCGAGAATAAAAAAATTATTTCTTTTTAATTTTTATTTTTTGCCCTATTAATGAAACAATTTCCTCTTCATCTTGTTTCGTTAAAATCCCATAGAGCGGTATCGGAAACGGTCCAAAATCCCCATTATTTTTTTGAAGATAGGAATAGTTATATTTAATATTCTTTTTAGGAATCAATGACAGAATTTTTTTATCCTTACCACACAAACGAACTTCTTTTATCTCAGCTCCTTTGATATCTTTAAAATAAAGCGGCTCAGATCTATCAATTTTCACATAATCATCCGTTATTTCAACAGCTAAATGTTTCACAAGCGTTTTATATCCCCACACCGCACCGGTTAAGAAAAATAAAGTTAAAATTAACGGAGAACATAATTTTGTATATAAAATAAAAACAAGTTCTGCAACCCAACAAAGCAAACAAACATCAATTTTTTTAAACGGATAATAAAATATCTTTTGCATAAAACCTCCTTCTATTCTTACCGTCTTTTAATTTGCAAACCATCATGAAATGCTTGACCGACAACTAAAGCAACTTCTCTGTAAACATGTTCAGAGCTATCATAGCAAATCAAATGTAATTTAGATAAATCAACATTCCCCTTTTCATTCAAAACTGTTTCATCAGCTAAAACATTTTTAACCCTACCGGTTAAACGATAATCCCCTTCATCATCGGCCAGTTCAATTACTTCGCATTCAATTGTTACAGGATACTCTTGAATAACAGGTGCATCCACAAATTCGGATTTAACCGCATGAAATCCGGCCTTTTCGATTTTATTCACATTTGCACCCGTTTCAATTCCAAAATAATCAGATTCAATCACCGTTTCTTTTGTTGCAAATGAGACGGTAAAAGCCTTTTTAATTTTCAAATTTTCAGTCGTTTTATGGTTTCCAAGAGAAATTGTTATCGCATCTCTATCGCATTGCATACCCCACGCGGCATTCATGGCATTCGGCACACCATTTTCATCATAAGTTGCAATAATCAACACGGGCATGGGTGCCATAATTAAACTTTTTGAGATATTTTTTTTCATAGTCCCTCCTTTTTCTTTTTGTATAGCAAAATTTATTCTCTCGCGCAAGAGATAATAAAGTAACAACAAAAAAAGGCCGGATAAACCGACCTTTCCTAAAAAAATTTTTTAATTAACGAGTTCTTGATCTTTCTTCTTCAAGAGCCATAATTCTTTCACGTTGCGCAGCAATAAAACGGGCAAGCTCTTGTGGATTTTTTTGAATTTGATCTTCATTAAAAGCTTTTCGTCTTTCAGCCATTTGTTTTTGAATAGCTTCATTATATTTTTCAGACCATGATTGTTCTTTTTTAGGTTGAGCACTTTCATTTTCAGCTCCCAAAACAAACGGAGACAAAACAGCAACCGCACACATTCCAAGCATTGTTTTTTTCATTTTTCGTTCCTTTCTTTTTTTTAAATTTTGCATATTTTATAGAATACAGCACAAAATGTCAAGCAAAAATATTTTAATATTATATAAAAATATTGACACAAAGAAAGAAATATGATAAAATTCCCTCCATTCAACCGGAGAAAATCAATGAAAGAAACAAAAATAACCCCAATACAGCCACATTATTTCCCGAAAAAAAACCTTATTTTCGGGGCGACAAGTTCATATTATTACGTCTTTTCCGCAAAACTGAACGATATGTTTTTTTATAAATCCAAAGTCAACAAAGAATCAGCAAAAGTTCCCATGACAAATGATGAAATTCGGCATCTTTTAAATGTTGTTATGACCGAAATTGATGATGCATTTAAGCCAATGGTCCGCATGATTCAATTTAAATTTGAAACGGAATATTCCAAAAGAAAAACCACTCAAACAGTTGACACTCTTAAAAACAATAAAGTCTTTACCACTTCTCGTAATAACGAAAAGGAAATGCAGCGGAAATTGCGCCAACGCGAAAAAGAATTAAATAAATATACATCAATCCATCCGGTGATTTTAAAAGATGCAAATGAAAATGAAATTGGAATTTGCGCAAAATTAAATAATGAATACTATTATATTTCCACTGAAAAAGGTAAAGAAGGATTTTGGAAACTTTCGCTTACAAAGAGCACGCCGATAACCATTGAAGAAACCGGTTGTTTATTGGAATATCTTTCAAATGCTGAAAACACTTCAAAATTTGCGGAAAATATGGCTCCTCTTTATGGTGCTTTTCTTAAAAAAGGAAAACCAAATTTATCTTCCTGGAAAAACGAAGTTTTATTTACCAAAGTCCGATTGGAATTAGCAAAAGCTTTACAACGTTTTTCCTCTCAACAACGGTTACTATGTTTAAAATTAAATCAAAATGTTCGATCATAAAAAAAGCGCTTGAAAGCGCTTTTATTTTTTGTCATCACTCTGCCCTCTTAAAAAAGCATGACCACCATGTTTTTGTTTATTTATAATAATCATTTTTTCATACGGATACAATTCATCCAAGCCCCAACCACCCGAATCTTGTGGTATCGCATATTCAGGAAAGAGGATCAAAGGATACCCCCCCCGTTCATAAATTTCCTTTAAAATATAAGAATTTAACATAGACTCATCATGCCAAGCTGGCATTTGATTATTTTTCATATCAATGTCAGACCATTTACGACAAGTTTTAATAAGCTTTAAAAATCCTTCTGCAGTTCCTCCATTAAATCCACCCATAAAATAATGAACACCTTGACCGTTTGGGATATATGCTTTAGATTTTGGATTTCGATCATAAGGGAATCGCTTGTTTTTAGCCGACCAAAAAGAAGGATGCAACGTCACCATAATTTGTTGTTCTGGTGTTGGGAAAATTTCTTCATGAATTTCTTTTGTGGGCAACATTGTTCCATTTAGGAAATAAACATAATCAAACTTTTTAAGTTCCTTTTCAATTCCTTCAAAAAAATGGAACCGTTTAAAAGTCACATACGGCCAAGGCAATTGATCTTGATGAATTTTCACCACATTTTCAGGAACCTTTAAATCATCATGATCCGTAAACAAAAAATATGTCTTTTTGTGACGGGGTAAAAAGTATTTTTCCGTTTGCTTATAAAAATTCTCCCAAAACACTATATATTTTCCGGTTGCGATATAAAGAACGGCAATGTTTTTAGGGGTTGTATATTTCACTTTGGATTCTTGAACCAGTCTATATGTTGACAAATTCTTATCATATAAATATTGTTTATATCCATCAATAGAGGCAACGGAAATTGTTTTATCCGTTTTTCGAAGAACAGGCATTTTTAAATAAGTTTCGGCTACATTTAATTGAGGAACCAAAATATCCGTTTTTTTATCCCAAATATATGATTTAAGCTTTCCTTTTTCAAAGAGATAAATCGGTTCATAAGGCGAAACAAGCAACCATTGCAAACAAATAATAATTGCTAAAAACGGCAAAAAAATAACCGCTGAATAAAACAAAACCCCTTTTTTCATATAGTTTCCCAAAACTAGATTAAAATACTATGTTATCATATATTTTATGATTTTCTTTGTCAAATCAAAATCTAAAGAGAAAATTTTCATTTTTACTGGAAAAAAAAATTAAAGTATGATATCTCATTTTTAAACGAAAGGGATAATAGATGAAATATGTTGAATTATATACTGACGGAGCATGCTCCGGCAATCCCGGCCCCGGGGGTTGGGGTGTGTTACTGATATATGGGGATACACAAAAAACATTTTCAGGCGGCGCAAAAGAAACAACAAATAATCAAATGGAATTAACAGCCGTTATTGAGGGTTTAAAAAAATTAAAAGTAAGTTGCCATGTTCATATTTATACGGACAGCAAATATGTGTTAGACGGCGCAACCAAATGGATTTTCTCTTGGAAAAAAAATAATTGGAAAAAAGCAGATAAAAAAGCCGTTCTCAATCAAGAACTTTGGCAAGAATTAGAAAATGAGCTTTCAAAACATAAAATAGAATGGACATGGGTCAAAGGCCATGCCGGACATGAACAAAATGAACTGGTTGATAAATTAGCCTGTGAACAACGAGATTTTTATTCCAAGGATTAATCCTTTTACTTTGCACCATAAATAGAAGGAACATTTTCCTTTTCTTTTGGCGTTACTTTATAAAAAAACGGATACCACTCTTCAATCGGAATAAATCCTTTTATCCGTTCGGGATATATTTGATTTAGTCCAAAAAAGAGTCCTTGCGTTTTAAGAGCAAATTTATTCTTTTTTAAAAACTCTTTTGAATTATCTTTTGTTGCATCCAATGTTAAAATTAAAAATTTGTTTTTATCGTAATCTGTAAAATGTTTTAAATAATAAGCAAGCGAAAGTTTATTTAAATAACAAGACAAGCATAACCCTCTTTCAACAGAAATATACATAGGCTGATTTGTTTTTCTTAAAGTGTTAATTGTTTCAGGCTCAACTTTAACAGAAAAATTTGCGCTGAATGAAATAATCAACCAAAAAAACAAAATGATTTGAGGTAATCGAATTAAAATCGGATATTGTTTTAAATTTCTTAAAGCACCAAATAAGGCCGGATATTTTTTCAAAGCCTCAAATGGGAACATTGAAATAACATACCATATTAAAAATAAAATAAAAATATATCCTTTAATAGATGAAAACGTTAAAACAGCTTCTGTCATATAGGGTTTTGGAAGTAAAACAAAAAATAACACCCCCATACCCAAACCAAACATCGGTTTATATAAAAGCCAGCAAAGTGTTAAAAATGAAACAACGATTAAAGGACCGGAAATTTCCAAAAGATTGGCCAGTTGTGGCATAAAATAAAAAAGAATCGCTAAAGTTAAAAATAACAATCCATATATTATTTTAATTTTCCTTACTCTTTGCAAAAGCTCCGCCTTTTTATCCGGCAACGATAAAAATAAATAAAATAATGGAGAAAGGAAAAACAACCATATACCGGAACAAAAAACATTAAACCAATTTAAATTTTCTTTTAAAAACATATATGGCGCTTTTTTAGCCTCAATATTTGTTTCAAAAATTCCGGCTGAAGAAATTAACGTGACCAAAAGAGATTTCGGCATTTTTTTCGTATTCGTTTTAATCAATAAAGAGGCTTGATTCTCGTTAAAATCTTTTTTAATGATTTCAAAGTCCTCTAAATTTTCCGTTTGAAAATTTAAAAATGAAACATTTTGATTAAATGAAGCAATTAATTGCACGTGATTATTATCAATAATGTTTAATACCGCTTCAATTTCTTTTTTTTGCGGTTTTCTGGCAATAAGTTGAAATTTGCGATGCATTTTAGCGCAAATATCTGTCGGATATTTTGAATCATTTTTAAGAATAAGAGATAAATCCAACAAATCTTCTTTACAAATATTATCTTTACAGGCTTTAACCGGTATTTTTTTATCCAGATTAAATTCCGTCACGCCCTCTTTCAAAAAATAAACCAAAGAAAAATAAGCTTCGTTTTTATATCCAGAAAAATGCTTTTCATTTAAATCAGCAATCGGATAAGAAATATCTTCTTTTAAAATTTTTTCATCAACTGAATATGGAATAACGGGTTTTTGCAATACCCAGCCATCAAAAAGCAATCCTTCAACCATTAAAAATAAGGCATTATCTTTTGGAATTCCACCACTGCAAGAAATCAATCTAAAACGACCAAATTCAGTTTTTTGATATTCTCCCAGTCCTTTTCTTCCGGTAAAAATGCCTTGTTCGATAGTTGTATCTTCATCAAAAATATTTATATTTGAAGTTAAAACCGGCTCATTTGCATGGGCAAACGGCATACAAAATTGAAATAAAAAGCAAAAAAAGATTAAAAAATACCTCATAAAAGTCACTATAACAAAAAAAAACTTGATTGTCTTTAAAAAAATGTGTAAATTATAAGGGATTTTTATTAACAATTAATGGAGGCTCGTATTAAACCGAATATGTCAAACGCTCAACATGATGATAAGAATAATCCAAGAATCAATGAGCAAATTACAAATCCGCAAGTTCGATTAATTTTATCTACCGGTGAAAATATCGGAATTATATCAACAAAAGAAGCACTTAAAAAGGCAGAAGAAGCCGGTTTGGATTTAATTGAAATTGCACCAAACGATTCATGTCCGGTTTGCAAAATTTTAGATTTCGGCAAGTATAAATACGAGATGCAAAAACGAAAAGCCGATGCCAGAAAAAAACAAAAAACGATTGAAGTTAAAGAAATTAAATTTACTTCCAATATCGGAGAAAATGATTATTTGGTCAAAATGCGCGCTGCTAAACGCTTTTTAGAGAGCGGCAATAAAGTAAAATTTACCCTTCGTTTCCGTGGCCGTGAAATGTCTTATGTTGACCTTGGAACAGAGGTTTTAAAAAGAGCTATTTCCGATTTAGAGGGCGTTGGTAAAGTTGAATCTGAACCAAAATTAGAAGGCCGTCAAATGGGTATGATGATGGCACCGAACAAATAGTTTTTTTTAAACCATGTTATTTAGCCCGTCTTATTCAGTCGGGCTTTTTTAATACATTGACATTTATAACTTTTTTTGCTATAATTACCAAAAAAAAGGGCGAAGATAAACCTATTTATAGAAAAGGCCTTTTTTGATATGCGACCAAAACATTATTACGATCAAAAATACAGCTTTACTTATCCTGTTTTCAGATGGGATGGGTTTTGGGTGTTTTGCACTCTTCCTGTTAAAGATATTGCAAAAATATATGAAAATGAAACGGGGAAAAAACCAACTTCATTTTTCGATTGCGGATGCGCAACAGGGGAACTTTTAAAACAAGCGGAAAGTATGAATATGCGCGTTCAGGGAATTGACATCAAAAAATACCCTTCTCTTTTTAAACCGCTTCATCCGAATATTGAAATTGTTTCTATTTTAAATTATCAAAAGCCCATTGATTATGATATTGTTTTTTTAAATGGCACACTCACTTATTTAAGCGAAAATGAAGTTGATGTTGCGCTTCAAAAATTTAAAAATGCCGGTCTTGTTATTGCGATTCATAACACGATTGAAGATGATGAAAAAGCAGGTGGCCCCGAATACCGCGATCCTAAACCAACTAAACCTCGGCTTATAAAACGCCAAGAATGGTGGGTTAAAAAGTTTCAATCAAACGGATTTGAAGCCAGATATGATGCAAAAACAGATTGCTTTATTGCTAAATCAAAAGAAAGAGGATAAAATTTGCGAACTGCTCATTGAAAACAAAGCAAAAACAGATTAATAAACAAGAAAAATAAGGCCTTTTTTAATATCTGACTTTTGAAGATAAAAAAATATCTTTAAAAAAGAACAAACAACCATTTGGCTTTTTTTTCAAACAAGGTGTTTTTAATTCTTCTTGAATCGTATCTTGATTTAAATTTCCTTTTTGAATCATATCAAAAAGCCAAGAAGCATACCCCACAACATATAAGGCTTCTTTTGTTTTCACATTCAGGTATGGTTTAAGAGCCCGTCTAACGCAAGAACTTAATTCTTTCGTATCTTGAGCATTTTTTATGTTAATGGATTCTCTTACTTCATCTTTAAATTGAATTTTGGCAACCTCTCTTGCATCAGAAGGGATAATATCTTTATAAAAATATTTTTCAACAAATTCATCTGTATATTTAGTTGTCCAATCATAATGCGCACCAAGTGGAATGCCCCCTAGTAAAACTTTTGATGGGATTAATACGTACTCTCCTGTTTTCCATTCAACTTCCCCAACTTTAACCCAATAAGGCTTACCCCACCCAACAAGGCTTCCATTTGAAAGAATAAACTCATGACCGATACTTATTCTTTTGTTATCCACTCTGGTTTTCCAATAATTTGGCAAATCATGATCCAAAACATAGCGAGCTGTTACACACACATACTTTTCCCCATGATACATCACTTCCGGCCGGTTTTGATAGCAAAGCTGAGCCGATACATCTAAACGCCATCTATGGTGTTGGTCTGAATCAACACATCCTGCATTATGATGTCTGTTCCTTTCTTCATAATAAGGGCTTACAATCGTATTAAACGTATATGTTTTCCCCGTCGGATATAACTTCTCAATTTTATTTAACTCTTCAGCTGTTTTTTCATCCGCAACCCACTGGGGATATTCGCCAAAAGACAAGGTTAATCCCGATTTTAATTGTTCTTTTTTATCCGTTAATAATTGTTTCAAATCTTTTGGTAAAACGCTTAAAGATAAAACAGGAGCAAGCCCCAAATTTTTGCTTGTATTTAAAACATAAGCCCTGCTCCCATCCGGATTTTTGATTTCCATGGCACACAAATCATCATCTTTATCATAGGGACTGTTAAATAAAGAAACTTTTTGTTCCTGAATCACCTTCTTATAATCCACATTTAAAGAACAAGTTCTATTCAACCGTGCTCCTAAAATTCCGGCTAAATCCGTTGCCGAAAACGTTTGATTCGTATAGCTGATTAACTCCATTAAAATCCTTTATTTTTTCTTCAACATTTCTTGAAGCGCTTTCATATCCGGTGCACCCGATTGACTCATCAGGCGGTTTAATTCACTCATATCCGGCATTTTATTTTTTCCCATCATCCCTTGCAGGGCACTCATATCCGGCATTGAGGAACCACCCATCATCCCTTTTAACGCAGACATTCCACCCATTTTTTTAAGCATTCCCATCATCCCAAACGGGTTCATTTTTTTCATCTTTTTCATCACACCGGCCATTTGTTCATATTGTTTTAATAGCCTGTTCACATCATTGACACTCACACCGGCACCGTTTGCAATTCTGATTTTTCTGGCGGCTTTTAAAATATCCGGATTTTTGCGTTCTTTCTCAGTCATTGAAAGAATAATTGCCTGTTGGCGCAAAATCATTTTGTTATCAATACCGGCAGCTTCAATTTTATCTTGCATTTTGCTCAAACCCGGTATCATTTTCATCACGCCTTTAATATCCCCCATATTGGAAATTTGGCGCATTTGAGAAAGCATATCATTCAAATCAAACCGACCGCTCATCATTCGTTCAGCCGTGTTCATCGCTTCTTCTTGATTAATTTTTTCCATTGCCGTTTCAACAAGACCGACAACATCTCCCATCCCCAAAATCCGCTCGGCAATACGATTAGCATCAAAAACTTCTAAAGCTTCAGCCTTTTCGCCAACCCCCAAATATTGAATAGGAACGCCGGTCACTTCTCGCATAGAAAGAGCGGCACCACCTCTGGAATCCCCGTCAATTCTGGTTAAAATAAGACCGGTAACACCGATTTTTTCATTAAATTCTTTTGCAACAGTAACAGCATCTTGCCCCATCAAAGAGTCAACAACCAAAAGCGTTTCTTTCGGATTTGAAAGATCTCTGATTTTTTGAACTTCAAGCATCATTTCATCATCGATATGCAAACGGCCGGCTGTATCTAAAATTAAGACATCATAAAGCTCTTCTTTTGCAGTTTTTAAGGCTCTTTTTGTTATTTCAATCGGATTTTCTTTTTTTATAATCGGCAAAACCGGTAAATCATTTTTTTCGCCTAATTCCGTTAATTGTTCTTGAGCGGCCGGACGATATGTATCCAAACTTGCCAACAAAACTTTTTTACCCTCTTTTTTCAATCGTCTTGCTAATTTTGCTGAAGAAGAGGTTTTTCCGGAACCTTGAAGCCCGACCATCAAAATAACATTTTGTTGATAATCAACTAAATTCAACGCAGAAGATGTTCCCAATAATTGAACCAATTCATCATGAACGATTTTAACCACCATTTGTGAAGGAGAAATTGATTTAACAACTTGTTCACCAACAGCCTTTTCTTTTACTTTTTGAATAAAAGTTTTCACAACCGGCAATGCAACATCCGCCTCTAAAAGCGCAATTTTGATTTCACGCATTGTTTCTTCAACGGCTGTTTCTGTTAAAATCCCACGTTTTGTTAATTTATCAAAAGCTTTTGATAATCTGTCAGCTAATCCTTGAAACATTATAAATCCTTTCATTTTCTTTTGTTTATTTATAGTTTAAAACAACAAAAAAGTCAAAGATTCTCTGTTACAAGGTTATAATTTTTCACCAAAAAAACTTTATTTTGATTTAGAATCCTTTACTATTGTTTTTAAAATCATTTTTTTATATGGTTTAAATTCACTTGAAATATCACATTTAACACTTGGATAAACGTATTCAGGAGTTAAAATCAAAGGTTTTTTCGCTTCTTTTTGTCTTTCAACCAAATATTTATTTATATAACTTTCATCCTTCCATTGGGGAACAATATCCCTTTTTAAATCAAAATCAATCCATTTCTGAATCGTCTGTGCCAAATTTAAAAATGAGTCTTTATTTCCGCCAAAAAAGGCATTTTCGACGTAAAATTTACCATCTAAATCTTGAATATAAGCTTCGGATTCATAATTACGTTCATAAGGAAAATTTTTAACCGGCCAACGATAATGCCATGGATGTATGGCATATACCATTTCTTGCCATGGCGTCGGTAAAACTTCATTTCCAATTTTTGTTACAACATCAATATTTGCATCCATAAAGTAAACATAATCAAATGAGGATAATTCATCTTTTATCTTGTTAATAAGATGAAATTTTTTTAATTCAAAATCATTAATCCCCATCAGAATTTTTTTCACATCGCGTGTAGGAACTTTCAATTTTTTTTGGTTCGTAAACACAAAATATTTCTTTTGGTGATTTGGTAAAAAATTACCCTTTGACGTTTGATAAAATTTATTCCATTCAGAAACATTATTTTTATCCACAAATGTTATAATGGCTATATTTTTGGGAGTTTCAGATACAACTTGAGAACTTGTCAACGGTTCATATTCATTTTTTGAATAATAAACCCGATGATAAACGGTTACCCCTTTTTCGTTTGGAATTGAAATCGTGCTTAACGTTCGTCTTGCAACAGGCAAATCCTTATTTTCTCCTTTTAAAACAGATGTTTTTGAATCAAATTTATAAATTTGATTTTGCCCGTTTTCAAACAAAACTATTTCATCAGGGTCAATCTTTTTTTCTTCTTTCATAGCGCAAAAATTATCAATAGGAAGAAATTCCGGCAACAAAATCAACGGCTCTTCAAATTGTCTCATTTTCAAAAAAACATATTTATTTAAAAAACTTTCATCAGCTAAAGGAGCTCTAATGTCTTTTTTTAAATCCCAATCAACCCATTTTTTTATCGTATCCGTTAATTCAAAAAAGTCATCTTTAGTTCCTCCGAAAAAAGAGTTTTGCACATAAAATTTCCCCTCCCTAGATGGGACATAGGCCTTTGAGTGTTCATTTTTTTCATAAGGAAACCCACCCTCTTTCCAGTCATAATAACAAGGGTGTAAAACAGTAACGAATCCTTGCTCTCTTGTCGGCAAAATTTCTTCATGAACAGGTGATTTTGCAAGAAATTCCATATCAACGAAATAGACATAATCAAATAATTTTAAAAGATGTTTGACTTTGTCAAAAATATGAAATTTTTTCAAGGTTAAAGTTTCAGCTCTTATATCATATTGTGCTATTTTTAACACATTATCTTCAACCTTTAATTCATGGCTATTTGTGAAAACAAAATAATTTTTCGAATGATTGGGTAAAAAATTATTTTCCATTGTTTCATAAAAATTTTTCCATTTTGATTCGTCTGAATCCAAACTAAAAGTCAAAACTGCAATTTTTTTATTTTTTTCATCAAGCAATTGTGATTTTGATAATAACTCATATTCATCTTCTGTATAATGAAGACGATAATAAAGATTCAATTCATTTTCTTGTTGGATTGAGAATGCATTTTTTGTTCTTTTTAAAACATTAAAATTATCATTTTCTCCCTTTAACTTTTTAGATTTTGGATAATATTGAAAAGGTTCAGACCACCCTCTTATATCAACATAAATCTCTTCTGTTTTTTCACGTGGCAAGGAAATAAAAAAAATGCTTAACACAACAAAAAGAATCAAACCAAATAATATTTTTTTCATAAACAATCCTATTAATAAAACTCAATGTTTTTAGTAATACACAAAAAACAAACAAAAGTCAAAGACTCTTAAAAAAAACGCTTTTAATCTGATTCTTTGACTTGATTTTACTTTTTTCACCTTAAGTCAAATCTTTTTTATTCCACAAAAAAAACCGCCTCCGAAGAAGCGGTTTATTCATTTTGATGGTTTTTATTATAAAGCAGCTTTTGCTTTTTCAACCAATGTGGCAAATGCTTTTGAATCATTCAAGGCAATATCAGCCAACATTTTACGGTCTAAAGCAATACCAGCTTTTGCCAAACCATTCATAAAGCGGGAATAAACCATGCCGTTTGCACGAACAGCCGCATTGATGCGAACAATCCACAATTGGCGGATTTCTGTTTTTTTCTTGCGACGGTCACGGTAGGCATATTGCAAACCTTTTTCAACTTTTTGTTTTGCAACGGTATAAACCTTGGAGTTACGTCCACGGTAACCTTTTGCCATTTTTAAAATTTTGTTGTGTTTTGCACGAACTGTCGTGCCGCGTTTAACTCTAGCCATTTGTAAACCTCCTTATCCGATCAAAAATTTCTTAATGACTTTTGAAGCAGCTTCACTCATAATTGTGCAGCCTTTTGCTTTTCTTTTCATTTTAGAAGTTTTACAAAGCAAGTTGTGACGTTTAAAGGATTGAGTTCCTTTGATTTTTCCTGTTCCTGTTAAGGAAAAACGCTTTTTAACAGCGCTTTTTGTTTTCAATTTAGGCATTTTCATTTCCCTTTACTAAATAAAATGTTTTAAATAACGGCCAGAAGGCAGCCTGTAGCCTTTTTAGCCAATCGGCGGGAATTATATCAAAAAAAATATTATTTGTCAATCGTTTTTTAAGAAAAGTGTTGATTATTTATTTATTTGCGGATAGTATCTTTCATAAAAAAGAAAGGCAAAAAAATGAAAACACAAGAAGAAAAGTTAATTGATATAGAAATAACATTAACGGAGCATGAAAAAACCATTAATGAATTAAATGACGAATGTATCCGGATGAATAAAACGATTGACGCTCTTGTTAAGCAGGTCAAATTATTATCTGAACAATTAAAAGATGCCAATATTAAGCCTCTTTCCGAAGAAACGCGCCCACCTCATTATTAATCGGTAAAAAAATGAACAAACTCATCTTAAAACTATCCCTTTTATTTTGCTTAACTTGTTTTGCTTTCGCAAGCTTTTTTGTTCCACCGCAAACCCAATTTTTTCAAAAGAAATACAAGTATTTATTAATGCTTTCTTCTTTTAAACGTCCCATTTTTCTTTCCGGTCAAATTTACAGACTTCTTAACCAATCCTATCAAAACTTTGATATCAGTGTTTCAATTAAAGGAAGCCCGAATGATTATGGCTTTGCCTCTACCTTTTCAAGAGAATTTGAAGAATTGAAAAAAACAGGCAAAGTTTTCATCCGTTTTGACCATAACGGCAAACAACTTTCTAACTTATTAGATACCGTCAGACATCTTGACATTAATAATTATGATTATTTTTGCAAAATTGACGATGACGACTGGTATGCTCCTGATTATTTAGAAGAATTAAATCAAAGTTTATCCCATCTGTCAAAAGAAGAACAACGAATCTCTTCAACAGCATATCATTGGGGATTGATTTTAACAGAAGATATCTCTCACACACAACTTCGAAAAAATTTCACCGATTTAACTGGACCCACTCTCTGCTTTTCAAAAGAATTAATTCGAATGGCTCTTCGCGTTGAAAAAAATCCGAAATTAATCAGAAAATACATACCTGGCGCCAGTGAGGGTATGTTTACTCAACGAGAAGATGCATTTTTAGATCACATGGCCAGATATAACGGCCCCCACATTGAACGCGAAAGCTTATATCCCAGCGTTATTTATGGTTGGCAATATCGTTCTGTTATAAGAAATAAAGACTATGTAAAATTTTATTAAAAAAACTGTTGACAAAAAAACAAAAATCTGTTATTATATATATAATGATTGATTTTAAGGAGGGATATCATGAAAAATTTTGAAACAGTTAAAGGTTCAATTAAAGCTAAAAAAGCTGCTAATAAAAAAGCAAAGGCCGTTTTAAATGCAACAACACCATCTGGTTTTGGATATTTGGTTGGCCAAATCAAAGGCAAATTAAAAGTTGCCAAAAATGCAGCTCTTGTCTTAGCCATTGGTGGCTCAGGATTGTTTTTATCTTCCTGTGCAACATCAACGACAATGGGAAGAAATAATTTAGTGACACGTCAAGGAACAACGCAAACATATTTTACCTATAATGCAAGTGGTAAACTTACTTCCAGGTCAACTCAATACTCTGAATACAGCGCATTAGATGAAGCAAAAGTTGAAAGAGAATACGCCAGAGCTAACAGCGAAAATGCCAGAGCATTCAGAACATCCGCTCAAGGTTTTAGAGAAGTCGGTCGCGGAATTGAAGCTTGGAGAAGAGCTTTTGGTAAAATGAAATAATAAAAAATAAACAAAATTTAAAGCGCTCTAAAAAGAGCGCTTTTTTTATTTCTTTGAAGAAAAATTAAGAATAAAACCAGACTCAAGTCTAGATAATTTATTAATTATTCAAAATTTAAAGCGTCACTTGCTGATTTTATCAATCTTTTTTTCTCTCTGGATGACAAAGTATCCTCTATCGCTTCTTTTTTAGGAGCCGGCATAACAACTTCTTTTCCAGGCACAGCCATATTCTTTAAAATAGCATCTTCGCTCGGCGCTAAATTTTGGCATTCTTCTTTCCCTTTATACTCAATACCGTTTGGAAACAATTTTTCGGCATAATAAGCTAAAAAGGCACACTCTTGGGGAGTGTAAGTAATATGATACGGTTTAATCCGGACCGTTTCTTTTACCCCTTCAATTTTAAGGCGCATTTCTTCTTGTGAAAGATTTGTTGTAATGTTATTTCCTTTACAAAAGTCAACACAATCATCTTTTTTATAAAGATTTAAAATTTCGCGCACATCATCCGGATATCTTAAAATAACGGCTGTTCGTCTTACTTCTAAAACATTAGCACCATTTGGCAAATTTCGTTGTTCTGTTACGCTTATCTCTTCACCCGTTTGATTATCTTTTAAAACGGCCATTTTTGATTCTGTTCTTAACAAGAGATAGGGCTTTTGTTTATATCGTTTTTCCTGTTCCAATGAAAAACCACATCGACAATTATATAACTTATTATCAGCTAAACGTTTTTTTTCAGACATCGGCACGCAAGATTTTAAATTTTTGCGCATTTCGGCTTCTGCTTTTTGAACGGAAATCTTTCCTTGTTTTGCCAACTGCATTAAACCATAATTCTCTTCAGCTGTTTTACAACCGATTAAAATCGCATACCAAAAATGATCTGTTGCCAGTTCCTCATTTCCCAGCCTCTCATCTTTTTTCACAAAAAAAGAATATCCCAAAACATTATGAGCAACCGCTGATCCTTTCTCAGCTGCGGCGCTTAAATATGAAAAAGCTTTCGGATTATTTGTCCGCATATAATAAAGACCCAGAACCTCCAAAACTTCAGCTTCTTCTTTTTGTGTTAACTGATTAGTGGCCAATGCTTTTGTTAAATATTCATATCCGCCTTGAAAATCGTCCTTTTCCAACAAAGAACGCCCTTTTTGAATGTAAGCCGCCGGATGTCCGAGTAACAATGCTTTTTCACAATAAAGATCATGATATTCATGTTCCGGATACCGCACACACAATTCATAAATTGCCCGTTTCATTTTTTTTGAAGAAACATAACCGGCCCATTTTGTCCAAGCCAATTCTTCATTTGCAAACCCACATTTATCATAATAGGAAGAATCTTGAATTTCACCCGTTTCAAGACCATCCAACAATTTTTCACAATTTGAAGAAAAATCATCTTGCGCCAATGCTACACAAGAAAAAAAGCAACTTGCAAGTAAGAATGTTTTTGAAAAAAAATGTTTCATATGTCTCTCCATTGTTTTTTTCTTTTATACCAAATATTACTCCTCTTATCAAGCAAATTCAATGCTTGACTTTTCAAAAAAAAAACGTTACTTTAAAAAAAATTAATTTAACAAAAAGGAGTTTCTTATGACTATCGTAACATTACCGCCAGATTACAAACCAACTCAAGATGAAGAATATATGAACGAACGTCAACTCGAATATTTTCGTCAAAAACTCATCGACTGGCGCACCGAACTTGTGAAAAACTCTGAATTCACTTTGCAAGATTTAAAAGAAACAAGCTTACAAGAAGCCGATATGAACGATAGAGCCAGTAGCGAAACCGATCAATTTTTGGAATTACGGACCAGAGATAGAATGCGTAAGCTCATCAAAAAAATTAATGCCGCTCTTGACAGAATTGAAAACGGCACATACGGATATTGCGAAGAAACAGGCGAACCAATCGGTTTAGGCCGTTTGGAGGCTCGTCCGGTTACAACATTATCCATCGAAGCTCAAGAACGTCACGAACGTAAAGAAAAAATGCAATCAGATGAATAATTCAAATTTTTGGAATTTAAAATCAGGCTTTATTTTAGCCTCAGCTTCAGTAAACAGACGAGCACTTCTTGAAAGTGTTCGTCTTGTTCCTTCTAAAATTGTTTCTCCACAAATAGATGAAGCTCAATTTGATGCAGAATTACCTGCGCGTTATGTTAAACGTATTGCTATCCAAAAAGCAAAGGCAGTGGCAAAAGAGCATCCGGGAGAAACCATTTTGGCGGCCGATACCATTTTAGCCGTTGGAAGAAGATTTATCAGAAAAGCATATACCGAAGAGGAAGCCAGAGCCAATTTAAATCTTTTATCCGGAAGAAAACACAAGGTTTTGACCGGCATTTGTGTTATTTCTCCCAGCGGAAAAATCATTTCAAAAGTCAACACCAGTGTTGTCGCTATGAAGAAATTAGATGAAACGGATATTCGATTCATTTTAAATTCAAATGAATGGAAAGGCGTCGCCGGTTATCAAATTGAAGGGGTATTATCCGCCTTTGTTAAACATATTTCCGGCTCTTATTCAAGCATTGTCGGGCTTCCTGTTTATGAAACAATTCAAATTTTAAGAGGCATTTTATAAGAATGAACTCAAAATTCCTTGTTTGTCATCAATCCGAAAATCAAACTTTGATAGCCATATTAGATGAAAATGAAGATTTGAATGAAATCTTTGTTTCAAGAGAAGCCGCTTTAAACCTTGATGAAACTTATAGTGGTAAAATCATTTCTTATCATGCCAAGCTAAAAGGATATTTTGTTGAAACCGAAAAAGGGATTAATGCTTTTCTTCCCTCAAGTAAAAAATTTTCAACCGGAGAAAAAGTTTATATCAAAATCAAAAAAGAAGCCCGAAGAGAAAAGCAAGCAACCGCAGAGTTAATTGACGCAATCTCTGTCAACCCTTCTTTTATTGAAACAATAAAACAAAAGTTCCCTTTTGAACAAAAAGAATTACCTTCATTAGAATTTTTAATTAATGAAGCTATGGAAGAAAAACTTTCTTTTTTAAACGGGGCCCATATTACCATTCAAAAAACAGAGGCTCTTTGGAGCATTGATATCGATTCGGGAAACAGCGAAGCTTCTTTTGAAGAAATTAATAAAAAAGCCGTAACGCTAATTCAAAAACAAGTGAAGCTTAAAAATATGTCCGGCATGATTTTAATTGATTTTGCTGGCACCAAGAAAAAAGAAGAACAAGAAAATCTTCTTAAAGAAATTAAAAAAGCATTTCATAATGATAATCGCACAAAAATATATGGATTTAGCGCTTTACGTCTTTTAGAGCTTAAGAGAAAAAGTGAGCGCTCTGATATTTATGATTTATTTCTTACCAAAACCGGATTAAAACACCCACTTTATGTATCCTATCTAATTGAGCGTGCCGTTTTTTCATCAAAAAGCGGAAATATAAAATTAACCATTCACCCATCGCAAGAACAATACTTGTCTACAACAATAAAAAATCAGGTTACAATTAAATTTAACCTTAATATCCCTCAAGATTATTTTGAATTAAAGGAAAATTAACATGAAAGATATAAAAGTAAAATGTCCAATTTGCGGAAAAGAACCGGAAACAAGATATGCTCCATTTTGTTCAAAAAAATGTGCAGACGTTGATTTAGGTCGTTGGCTTAAAGGGTCTTATGTTGTGCACACAGATGAAAAACCGGAACCTGAAGACCTTTTAAAACAGATGGAAGACGCCGAGTAAAAGAAAAAAAACAAAAAAAATTCTTTTTTTTAAAAAAATTACTGGACATTTCAAAAAAAGTCGTGTATAAAGATCTTACTTTAGGTTCGCCTGGGTAGCTCAGTTGGTAGAGCAAGGGACTGAAAATCCCTGTGTCGGCGGTTCGATTCCGTCCCCAGGCACCATTAAAAAAGCACCTTTATGGTGCTTTTTTTTATTTTTTAACTTTTACTTATCCTAAAAAAAACATTATCAACACCTTCTAATTAAAGAAAATAAACAGATTCTTTCACACACTTTGAATTGAGGACACTTATTCATTAATCAATTCTGTTTGAAATCTTTTTTCCTTTGTTCGCCGTCCGCTCCTTTTAGTCGCGACCGAACCCCTCCGGTGTTCTCTCCCCCCGTTGAATTTCGCCATAAAAAAACCGCCTTTCGGCGGTTTTAATGGCGACCCCACGGGGATTCGAACCCCGGTTACCGCCGTGAAAGGGCGATGTCCTAGGCCTCTAGACGATGGGGTCATCGTAAGATGTGTATTTTATACACTTTTATTATAAAAATTGCAAGAACTTTTTTATGTATTTTTTATTTTTTTTATTTCTATTTGATTTTATTATATTTTATTCATTTTTTAAGACTTGAAAATTCATTGATTTTACTCCATTTATTTTTTAATATAACAGATGAAGATTTTTTTAGGAGGAAAAATGACAAAATTTCTTGATTTAATTCAAAAACGCCGATCTGTTTATCACTTGAATAAAAAAACAAATATAACTCCCTCAGAAATTATTAACACTGTTCAATCCTGTTTAAAATATTCTCCAACAGCTTTTAATTCCCAAACCGGAAGAATTGTCATTTTATTTAATGAACCTTATCTTTCCTTTTGGTCGTCCACAAAAAAAACTTTAAAAAAAATAACCCCAGATGAAAAATTTGAGCAAACAAAAGAAAAAATCGATTCGTTTAAACAAGGGATTGGCACTATTTTATTTTTTGAAGAACAAAACACTATTGCTGCATTAGAAGAAAAATTCCCTCTTTACAAAGATAATTTTCAGCTGTGGTCAAATCAAGCTTCAGGAATGTTACAATATGCTGTTTGGCTTGCCTTAACCGAACTGGATTTAGGTGCTAATTTACAGCATTATAACCCCTTAATGGATGAATATGTTCATCAAGAATTCAACACACCCGCCTCTTGGAAACTCGTTGCCCAAATGAATTTCGGAGGCATCCAAAAAGAGCCTGATGAAAAAACTTTTTTAGATTTAAAAAAGCGAATAAAAATCTTTAATTAATCTTTTTTTAAGAAAAAAAGCGTTCAAAATTGAACGCTTTTTTCTTTTTTTATCAGTCTTATTATTTTTTAATATCCCCTGTACAATGCGGACATTTTTTTGCACGAATGTCAATTTTTGAAAAACAATGCGGGCAATCTTTTGTTGTCGGAGCAGAAGCTTCGGCTTCTTTTTCATCAGCATCTAATTTAGCTTGCAAAGTGTTTACGGCTTTGATAAGCATAAACACTGCAAAAGCAACGATGGTAAAGCTGATAATCGTGTTTAAAAACATACCCAGATTTAACGTAACTGCACCCGCGGCTTGTGCGGCCGATAAGGACGGATATGGAGCTTCTGCACCAGCACCTTCTTTTAACACAAAGAATAAATTGGCAAAATCAATTTTCCCAAGTAAAATTCCAAGTGGAGGCATAATCATATCTTTAACAAGAGAATCAACAATTTTTCCAAATGCTGCCCCAATGATAATACCGACAGCCATATCAAGCACGTTACCGCGCATTGCAAATTTTTTAAATTCCGTTAATAATTTCATTTTAAATACTCCTCTTATTTAAACAATTGAAACAAATTTTTATATGAAAGAGAAACACCAATCATCAAATTACTTGCATGAGAAGAAGCTTCTCTGGATTGAGCTAAACGATAAGAAATATATGGACCGAATGTTAATGTATCCGTAATATCAACATCCATTCTTGCCGTTAAATTTAAATCGTATTTAAGATCCGTCCCGATATATTGGCTATAAGAAAGATATTTTCTAAAATACCCATCTGTGGATAATTTTACACCTTCACGTAAAACATGACCTAAACGCCATCCTGTTTCAAGCGCAAATTTACTCACATGATCACTATATGTGATATCATATTCGCCAACACCTGCAACATATAATTCCTCAATAACTTTTCCGCTTAACAGCTTAAGACCGCTTTTGCCACGAAAAACTTTCATTCTTGGCGCATCTTCATTTCTTGTAAATTCAGTTTGATAGGCAAGGTTTGCAAAGGGACCCAAATCCATCCCACGGTATTTCCATGTCTTATAGGTATAATCCGTTGAAAGCAAAATCTTATCTTCATTTTCACTTGTTTCGGAAACATCACCTTCTTGGTGCCCTTTAATTTTCGTTCTGCCGTAATTTAAGAAAACGGAATTATCCCAACGATATTTATCGTTTTCATATTCTAAAACAGCATCAAAAACACCCTTAATCAAACTTTGGTTATCAGCGTTAAGTTGTGTTACAGGCGAATTTTCATATTCTTTTGCATTCGAAACTTTTGTTGAAGAAAGTTCCAAACCGACTCTTCTGAAATTCAAACGCCATTCCGGTTGATGAAGAGGGTTTTCCTGCGCTTGGGCAGAAACCGAAAGTAAACCCACCGCAACAAAAGACAAAGCACTTATTTTTTTCATTGAATTTAACATCGTTTAAATCCTTTTTTTGTTGTTTCATACAAAAATATGTCTTCTATTTGATAAAGGATAAAAGTTCTTTTGTAAAGAACTTTTATTTTAATCATTTACTTTAAAAGAATTATCTTTTTATTATTTAACCTGTTGCCCAGACTGAGCTTTTTTTGCCTCTTCTTCCAAAATTTTCTTTGTTTTTGCTTGAATCAATTCATCCATTTTAAATTCCATATCTAAAATAAGAGTCCCTTCTTCATCATAAATTTTGGCAACACCATCTTTTTTACCATCTTTAAATAAAGAAACGCTTCTTAAGATGCCATTATCAAAGAATGTTTTACTTTCACCATCTAATTTATCATTTTTATAAAAATCAATACTTTGAACAACACCATTATTATAATAAATTGTTTGTTTTCCGGTTAATTTCCCATTTTCATAAAAACCTTCAACATTAATTTTCCCATTGGGGAAATATTGTTTAAATTCACCGTGAGGGACATCATTTTTAAACATAGTTCTTGTGCTTAACGTTCCATCTTCATAATAATTTGAAAACTCACCTTCTTTTTTACCCGATTTAAAAAGAGTTGTCATTTTAACCTTTCCAGTCGGATAATAGGCAATAACTGCACCTTCTTCTGAACCGTTTTTATAATTTTTTTCAAGTGCAACTTGCCCGTTTTCATAATATTCAACAAGCTTACCATCTAAAACACCCTTTTTCATTTCAACACTTGATTGAACATTCCCATCTAAATAATAAGTGATGAGTTTCCCTTCAATTTTATCATCAATATAATTACCTTCAAGTTTTAATTGACCGGTATTATAAAAGACTTTTGCCGTTCCATGTTGACGTCCATCTTTATAGAAAACTTCTTTTTCAATTGACCCATCCTCATAATAGGTTTTAGAAACACCTGTCAACAAATCATCTTTATATTCTTCTTCTTGCATTAATTGCCCAAAATCATAATAAGATTTTGAAAAACCGTTTTTCTTTCCTGATTTATAACTTTCTTCCGTGCGCAATTTCCCATTTTCATAATAGGTTTTAACCAATCCTTCAGGCCCCTCTTTTTTAAAGACCCCTTCCCCTTTTAACTTTCCGTTTTCATAATATTCCTTTACTTCGCCGTCCAAATGTCCATCGGTATAAACACGCACACGTTGTAACTTATCCCCATCAAAATATGCTTTATCTTCACCGTTGCGTTTCCCGTTTTTATACATTGTTGCATATTGAACACTGCCACTTTGATAATAAATTTTTGATAAACCTTCAGGTAACCCCATGTTAAAATAGGATTCATTTAATATTTTACCATTATCATAGTAAGAAACAGATTTACCATGCAAACGGCCTTGATTATATTTTTCAATTGTTTTTGTTTGACCGTTTTCATAGAATGTAACGCTTTCACCATGAGGCAACCCGTTAAAAAAGAATGCTTTTGCCTCTATTTTCCCATTCGGATAGGTTCGTTGCAAAATACCGTTTACAGGAGTCTTATCTGCTTTTTTCAACATAAATGGCTGTTGAAAAATCACATCATCCTTTGTATACACAGGAACTTCTATTGTTTTTTTTGCTTCGGCTTTATTTTTTTCAGGAGCTTTCACTTCTGTTGCCTGAAGAGATTTTCCCGTTGTTAAAACAAAACAAAAACTTAAGGCTGTGAATAAAAACAAATGTGACTTTTTCATTTAATCCTCTAATAAAAATAAGTTAAAACCTGTTAAAACACTATCAAACTTTTGTTTTAAAATCAAACTTATTTTAATATAATGATAAAAAAATATCCGGCTTAAAAAAGTCGGATATAAAAATTTATCGTTATTTATTTTAAACAAAATTTTTTTCTTTAGCTTTTAATAAAATTTGCACACGATTTTGAACTTTAAAAGCTCTTAATAAAGAGCTGACATGCATTTTTATTGTTGGTTCCGCAACGCCTAATATATGTGCAATCTGTTTGTTTGAAAAACCTTGAGCCAACTGATTTAAAACAGCAACTTGCCTTTCGGATAAAAAAGTTCCGTCACCTAAAGCATACGCTTCTTTTTGATATGGTCTGATACTTTGCGTCATTTTTAATCTCCTGTTACACCAAAAAAGATTCCATTTTGCGAATCTTTTCTTCTTTATAAGCTATTTTTCTGGACAATAATTCCAACATTGTTTCATGATTGTTTTTTCTTGCCCAATCTTGCAACATATAAAGCGTCTTTAAATTTTGTTGATAGGATTCGGCAATAAATTGCTTTAATTCAAACGGCAATTCGTCCCAAGCCACATCAATTTCTTGTTTTAAAATTTGTCTTTCTTCTTGTGATAATCGTAAATCTTTATTTATTTCCTGTTTCATTTAAACCCCCAAAAAGTAATTCGTTAAAAGCATTGGTTACAGAGGCTTTTAAGCCTTTTTAATCACTTTTATAGGTGTGTTTTGAAACAAGATTTGTCAAGAGAATTAAAAAACAATTAAATTTGATTATTTATTTTTTTTCAAATAGGCAATCACCGCCGTAACAGCTGCCGGTGTTATCCCCATTAAACGGCTCATCGCTCCAACCGTCAACGGTCTGTGCCGATTTAAACGCATTTGGATTTCATTTGATAAACCGCCGACCAGAGAATAATTTATATCCTCCGGAATTTTAAGAGCTTCATCTTTTTTAAATGAATCAATATCTGTTCTTTGCCTGATTAAATATCCTTGATAGCGTCCTTCAATTTCTAATTGTTCGGCAATATCTTCTCTGATATCTTTTAAAATCGGCCAAACGGTAACAACATCTTTCCATGTAATCCCTTGACAAGAAAGTAAGTCAAAAGGTGTTCTTTTTTGCCCATCTGAATTTACAAAATACCCCATTTGATTGAGTTCCTTTGGGGTTCTAAAAAGAGTTAAAACCAAATCCCTTGATTTGTTCATTAATGCTTCTTTTTCAAGAAAGGCTTCTTTTCTTTCTTTAGAAACACAACCAAATTCAATACCCAATCTTGTCAATCTTAAATCCGCATTATCAGCCCGCATCGTTAAACGATATTCAGCTCTGGAGGTAAATAATCTATACGGCTCATCAATTCCATGCGTTGTAATATCATCAATCATCACGCCCAAATATGAATCCGATCTGTCAAAAGTTAACTCTTTGCCGGTTTTTAATGCAAAGTGCGCCGCATTCACACCAGCTAACAGCCCTTGTCCGGCTGCTTCTTCATAACCTGTCGTTCCATTAATTTGACCCGCTAAATAAAGACCTTTTACCTTTCTTGTTTCAAGCGTTAATTTAAGCTCTCTCGGATCAACATAATCATATTCAATCGCATATGCATATCTTAAAATTTTAACATTTTCAAGCCCCGGTATACTTCTTAAAAATGCTTCTTGAACATCTTTAGGTAAAGAAGTTGAAATTCCGTTCGGATAAATACTTATCCCCTCTCTTGTTTCCGGCTCTAAAAATATATGATGCGAATCGCGCCCTTGAAAACGAACCAATTTATCTTCAATACTCGGGCAATATCTCGGGCCAATCGAATTAATTTGACCGGAATAAAGTGGCGCTCTATCTAAATTATCTAAAATAATTTTATGTGTCTTTGGCGTTGTATGCGTAATAAAACAAGAAACTTGTTTAGGCTCAAAATCTTTTGTCATAAAAGAAAACGGTTTAGGTGGATAATCACCTTCTTGTTCTTCAGTTAATTCCCAATGAATTGAATCTTTATCCAAACGCGCAGGCGTCCCTGTTTTTAAACGCCCCATTTGAAAACCCATAGCTTTTAAAGACGGTGTAATTCCTTTTGAGGCTTCTTCTCCAAAACGTCCTCCCTCTTGTTTTTCAGGACCGATATGCATTAATCCATTTAAAAAAGTTCCGGTTGTTACAACAACACTTGAAGCAAAAATTTCTTCATCTGCCACTTGAACCCCTTTAATTTGATTTTCCTCAAAAATCAAACCGGCAGCATCCCCTTCCTTAATCTTTAAATTCGGATAAGAAAGTAAAATTTCTTGCATATATTTTTTATATGCTTCTTTATCAGCTTGCGCTCTCGGCCCTTGAACGGCTGGGCCCTTTGAACGGTTCAATATACGAAATTGGATACCTGTTTTATCAATCACACGCCCCATCAATCCATCAAGAGCATCAATTTCACGAACAAGTGTTCCCTTTCCCAATCCACCGATAGCCGGATTACATGACATATCAGCAATCGTGTCAATATGATGAGTCACTAAAAGCGTTTTGGCCCCAACTCTGGCCGAAGCTGCTGCTGCTTCGCACCCTGCATGTCCGCCACCAATCACTATCACATCATATGTCATTTTTGCTTCCTTTAAAAAAAATTTTTTCTTTTCATCATATCAAAATTTTGAAACAAAGTAAAGTTTTCAAAACCACTAAAAATCAATTTTTGGTATAGGAAAAAGAACGCACAAGTAGCCTCCAAAAAGAAGGTTTGTTTTGTTGTTTACTTATCACTTTTTTAGTATGCACCCCTTCGTTTTCTTTTTTGGGATACTCATTGAAAAGTTGGCGAAGAGTCTCTTTATCCTCTTCTTTAAAAAAGTCTTCAATCATATCAAGTGGTGTTCTATTTTTATTATCCCTTACAGTTTTATCCGCCCCTGCTTGAAGAAGCGCTTTTACCGCATTTATATTATTAAACGACACCGCCTGATGCAATGGCGTTTGTCCCCAAGAGTTTTCTTTCACATTTAAATCAGCACCAGCTTCAATCAAAAGCTCCGTTATACCAGTATCCTTTAAAACCGCCCCATGAAGAGCCGTTCTCCCTCGGTGATTACACCCATTTAAATTAATTGTATCTTTTTTTTGCAAAAAGAGTTTCATAATTTCAATATGCCCCATAGAGGCGGCCAATTGCAATGGTGTTTCATTAAAAGCACAAGGTTGATCAATGTGTGCTCCCCAATCCAACAATGTTTTAACAACTTTTGTATGTCCTTCATAAACCGCCACAAATAAGCTGGACCAATTATTATGAGGATTAAGATTATTAATGTTCGGACGGATCTCAGGTATTCTCTCCAAAAACATCCGAACTGCACCATCATTTCCTTGTGAAACGGCTTTCCAAAATCCCTGTTCGATATTTTCTTTTAAAAAAGACATATAAAAAAACTCCTTATGCCAATTAAAAAAACAGGCCCGCTTTTCCTTCCTCCAAAAAAAACGGGCACTTTTATAGTAGCACAAAAGGGGTATTATGTCAATATTTTTATTTATTTCTTAAATAAATCTATTTCCCAATGCAAAAATCACGGAATACAACATCTAAAAGTTCATCCGTTTCAATTTTACCGACAATCCGTCCCAATGCTCTCGCACTTAAGCGTAAATCTTCAGCCTTTAGTTCTATCTCAGGTGCCAATAAAGCGCTTTTTAATGACCTTAAACAATCTTGTAAAGCCACACGATATCTTTCACGCGTAATCGCGCCATTGCTATCCGGTGAAAAATTTTCTTTCAAAAAGGAAGAAATGGCCGTTTGCAATTCGTCAAACCCTTCCTTTGTTTTAGCACTCATAAAAATTTCACCGTTTTGTGGTTTTTTATGGATAATATCAATCTTATTCCAAACGGTAATAACCGGTATATTTTCAAGCTCTTTAGGTAATGGTTCTTTGTTCGGATAAGAAGCAATATCCAAAATATGCAAAATCAAATCCGATGATTAGGCTTTTCTTACAGCTCGTTTAATCCCTTCAGCTTCAATTGCTTCTAAGCTTTCGCGAAGACCCGCCGTATCGGCCAAACAAACCGGAAATCCATCAATATCCAAATAACTTTCAACAACATCTCTTGTTGTCCCTGCAATATCAGACACAATAGCAACATCTCTTTTTGAAAGTAAATTTATAAGAGAGGATTTACCGACATTCGGTTCTCCGATAATAGCAATTTGAAATCCGTTTCTTAATCGCTCGCCCTTTTGATTATCCGATAAATGGACTTCAATTTTTTTAATTAATTCTTGAATTCCTTTGTCAATCACTTGCATTTTTTCAAGGGGAATATCCTCTTCCGGAAAATCAATAAAAGCTTCAAGGTATGCCATATCATGAATTAAGGCTTTGCGCCAATTTTCATATAACGAACCCAAAACTCCTTGCATTTGAGATAAGGCTTGTTTTCGTTGCAATTCGGTTTGAGCATCAATTAAATCCATTAAACCTTCAGCAGCAGTTAAATCCATTTTACCATAAACCACCGCTCGTCTTGAAAATTCACCAGCTTCTGCCGGACGCAAATTTTTAAATCGTGATAAAGCTTTAAAAACAGCAGAAATGACTCCTTGCCCACCATGCACTTGAAATTCAACCGTATCTTCACCGGTGAAACTATTTGGACCTTTAAAATAAAGGCAAAGAGCTTGATCAATTTCAATTCCTTCTTGATTAACAAGTTTTGAAAAATAAGCGTAACGAGGTTTTGGATTTTCAATTTTTGTCATACTTTTAAAAACAGTTAACGCCTCGGCACCGGACAGCCTGATAACGGCAACCCCGCCTTTACCGGCACCGGAAGAAAGAGCGTAAATCGTTTCATTCATGGAATAGGCCATATTAAATCCCTTTCAAAACCTTCACAAATTGAGAACGAACAGATTCAATATTAATATTTTTTTCCGAACTCGTTACCAAAATTTCAGGATAAGCCGCAACATGCATTTTTGCTTTTTCAATCGTGTCAGTCAAAACTTTTTCGCAAGCTGTTTTTGAAATTTTATCAATTTTTGTTAAAATTATCTGATAGCTGACTGCTGCCGCATCTAACATTTTCATAATTTTAACATCAACTTCTTTAATTCCGTGACGCGAATCAATAAGTAAAAAAACTCTTTTTAATTGCACTCGTCCGCGCAAATAATCATGAATTAAACGAGTCCATGCTTGAACCATTTTTTCAGGCGCAGCCGCATATCCATAACCCGGTAAATCAACAATATAAAATTGTCCATTTGCATCAAAAAAATTAAGTTCTTGAGTTCTTCCCGGCGTATTTGAAGCCCGTGCCAAACCTCTTGTCATGGTCACAGCATTAATCAATGATGATTTACCGACATTAGAGCGACCGGCAAATGCAAATTCCGGTAATTGACTTATGGGTAATTGGTCAACGCTTGCAACACCTCTTAAAAAAGTTGGGCTTTTTTTGAATAATTCATTCCCCTCTTTTTTAAGTTTTTCTGTTTGTTCTTCAAGAGTTAGGATTGTCATTATTCAACTCCTACTTTTTTCATAATATATTTTTGTTGCATAATGGAAAGAACATTACTCCATGTCCAATAAATGATTAATCCTGAAGCAAATGACGCCATCATTAACGTGAAAATAACAGGTAAAAACTGCATCATTTTGGCTTGAGCATTATCACTTGGAGCAGGAGAAAGTTTTTGTTGAATATACATTGTTAATCCCATTAAAATCGGCCAAACGCCAATGCAAAAAAACGCCGGCACTTCCCAATCAAAATATCCAAATCCATTAAAAATCGTTAACGGATCCGGCATTGATAAATCTTCAATCCACCCAAAAAACGGCGCTTGACGCATATTAATTGAAATGGAAAGAACTTTATATAATGCAAAGAAAACAGGTATTTGCAACAAAAGAGGCAAACATCCTGATGCCGGATTAATTTTTTCTCTTTTATAAAGGTTAGCCATTTCAACTTGAAGACGGCGAGGATCATTTTTAAAGCGCGTTTGTATTTGCTTTAATTTAGGTTGAACCTTGCGCATTTTCGCCATACTTTCATAAGATTTAGTTGCAATCGGCAACATTGCAAGGCGGATAATCGTTGCAAAAACAATAATTGCAACACCCATATTTCCAATTAACGAATAAAGATAATTCAAAAAGCTTAAAAACGGTTGAGTTAAGAAACGGAACCACCCAAAATCAATGCTCAAATCAAAATGTTTGATATTTAAATCTTTTTGATAAGCATTAATAACATCTATATCTTTGGCTCCAGCAAAAAGCATCACTTTTTTTTCAATGCTTCCTTGAGCCGGAATCATAATATTATCCGTTTCAAACAAGGCATCATACTTTTTATCTTTATCAGATGAAAAAGTGACACTGACAGAATCTTTTCCGTCAAAAATCATTAATCCTTGCCAATATTTATCTGTTAATCCAAACCAACCAGATTGTGTTCTTGAGGAATAAATGACCGGCTTATCCTCATATTTTTCTTCAACCAATTCATCATTTAAAAACCCGACAAATCCTTGATGAACCGTTGAAACCGGCGGCATTTCTTTCATAACTCTCTCAAATGAGCCTTGTTGATAAACTTTAATGGCTTGATCTTTTAAATTATAAATTTTATCAGAAACAGTAAGCATATATTTATCATCTAAAGATACCGTTCTTTCAATTTTAACATCACTATTTTCAAAAACAAAAACCTTTTCTTTTGGAGCGGACCGACTTTCATCTAATGCCCAAAAAGAATTCAAATGCGGAAGATTCACATCTTTACTTTGCCACATCAAACTCGTGAAATAATCAGAACTAAACAACTGAACTTTTTTAGCATCTTCATCAACTGTTTCTTTATATTTTAACAATGATAAATCCGTTACACCGCCCAATGCAGGATCAAAAGAAGCTTTAACATATTCATTTTCAAGAGTGACCGGTTCTGCTTTTTGAATTTGAACCGCTTCAATAACTGATTGAACAAGCTCGCCCTCTTTTTCAATTTGCCCACTGGTAACCATAGCCGGTTGATTTTCGAGCGTTTGCTGTGTCGGTTCTTTCATATAATTAAATCCAAAAAATATTAATGTTACCAATATCATGGCAATCATCATATTTTTAACTTCTTCTTTTTGCGGATTTTCTATTTTACTCATTTATTTTCCCTTATTTTGATATTTTTTTGGGGACGGGATCATATCCAGACCCACCCCATGGATGACATTTTAAAATTCGTTTGGCTGTTAAAATAGCACCTTTTACAACCCCATGCAACAAAAAAGCTTCTTTTGCATAGTCAGAGCAAGTCGGCTGAAATCGGCATATATGTCCTTTGATGGGTGATAACAAAAGCTGATACAGGCGAATCAAGCCCAAACACACAAAAAGCAAAACTTTATGCAAGAGTTTCATTTTCTTTTTTTTGTTCCTCTTCTTGATAACGCTTAATAAACGATTTTAATAAATATTTTAAATCTTTTTTTAAAACTGAAAAATCTTCATCTAAAGCCGGCAATCTGGAAATAATCACATAATCAAATCCTTCACAAGCATACTCTTTAAAAACAAGACGCGCAGCTTCTTTTAACCGACGCCGAATGCGATTTCTCGTTACCGCATTGCCCATTTTTTTTGTAACCGTAAAACCCAATCGGGCACCTTGAAATTCTTGTTGAGAAACCACTTGCAAAATCATTGTTTTTGCAACAAACTTTTTACCGTTATGCGTTGCTTTTACAAACATACGGCGTTTTTTCATTCTTAACGGTTGTTCGTTTGTGATTGTTAACATTTTTCTCTTTCAAATAAAAAAAGGAACAATATCGCATCGCTCCTTTTCATTATAATTTAAACTGATATTCGTCTTTTCAGGCTAAACTTAAGCGCTTAAAACTTTACGACCTTTACGACGACGAGCGTTCAAAACTTTACGACCGCCTAATGTGGCCATTCTTGCTCTAAACCCATGACGACGTGTCCGAACCAGCTTACTTGGTTGATATGTGCGTTTCATCTTATTTCTCCTTAAATTAACATCATTATGGCATTATCAGACCGCCTGTTTCGGGCCTGTTTTAATTAAAGTGTTCTTCTTTATACAGTTTTTAGACAATAAAGTCAAGCATTTTTTTATAAAAGTTAAAAATTATTCATGAAGACGCGCTTTTTCGTCCTTCAGATATCTTTCAAAACCTAACAGTCGATTCATTTCCTGAACGTTTAAATTTTCAAGATTTACGCGTTCCAAATGATCCAATGCTGCATTAATCATCCCCTCGTATTCAATTCTCTCTTCCGGTGTTAATTTAGCCAAATCCCTTCGAATACGTGGCAAATCCGCTTCAATACGGGCCCTCTCATCCCCCAAACCTTCGAGTAAAATACGCTGTGCAACCGTTGGTTTAACAAATAATTTTTTATTAATTTCAGGCGGACGAATCACGCGCTCTTCTTTTGAACGAGAAGATTGATTGGCATGTTGAAGTCGTGCCCTGTCTTTTGCAAAACTAACAACAACAAAACACCGATATAAATGCGTAAGCAACCTCTCTGCAGCCGTTTTTCTTTCCGAATCATCCGAAAGTTTTGCACATATATCTGCTGCCAGTTCATATTCAAGCAAGATATCTCTTTCAACTTTTGTAACAATATCTAATTCTTCTTTAGTTACAATCCCATCAGAAAAAACATTTTTTAAAAAATTAATCAAATCACGATAACGACTTAATGTCGGGAATCTTGAATTTTTTCGATATTCTGTAACTTTATCGGTATAAAATGATTCTTCAGCCATTTTATCCTCCTTATCCGGCAACCTCGTTTAAAGCAGACATACGAGCCAATGTTTTTCCAACCGACGTTCCTTGCAATGCTTGCATCATCGCGCCTTTTGAACTCATACCGGTTAAACCCGTCACCAATTTTTCGGCCCAATTTGAAAAGCCTTTTTGTTCTTCTGGAGTGGTCTTACCCATAAACTCTTGAATCAAATCAGGCATCATTGCCGTTAGTCTTTCTTTGGGACTATTTATTAACTCAGAAATCATTAAAGCTTGTTTTACTTTCGGTGATGCATTGACTAACCCCACTTTTAACTGATGATGATCATTTGGCATTAACATCATATCCGTAACAACCATTGGGATAGAAGAATTATTCGCCCCACGCTGATTCGGGCCAAAAAAGGCATCCGCAACATCCATTTTTTCAAGCTGAGCCAAACGTTTTCTTTCCATTTTTTCACGCAACAATGCCGCTTTAACATACACATTTGTTAAATGCGTGGAAAGAGCATCCGCCCCTTTCATTTTTGAATCATCCATTCCAAGTGTACTTGAAAAAACGGCAACCCCGACAAGCTGAGATAACAATTCGGATTTCACATACTCAACTGTTTGAATATCCTCTAAAGTTATGTCTTCTTTATTTAATAAAGAATTCATTTTTTCAATATATTCAGACTGTAAAGCCTGTTGCTTAATTAAATCCGAAGCACTGACTTCTTTTGCTGCTTCAGAAGCCTCAACCTCTTGACTTGACGCTTCTTTTTCCGTCAATCCAATATCTTCAGAAGCTTTTTCA
>JAFXIF010000052.1 GCA_017533325.1 Alphaproteobacteria bacterium | reverse complement strand
ATGAAAAAGAACTTGCATAGCGAACTCGTTTAACAACATCCATAGTTGCTTGAAAATCATCTTCCGTTTCCCCCGGGAATCCAACAATGAAATCTGAAGAAACGGCAATATCAGGTCTTGCCTTTCTAAATGAGGCAACAATTTCTTCATAGCTTTGAGCCGTATACTGACGATTCATTGCCTTTAAAATTTTATCACTGCCTGATTGAATCGGCAAATGAATATATGGCATTAATTTATCTAAATCTTTATGAGCTTCAATTAAATTTTGAGTTATTTTGGATGGATATGACGTTGTATATCTGATTCTTTCCAATCCCTCAATTTGAGCAAGCTGTCTGATTAAATCACCTAAATCAGAAGCGCCTTGGCCATGCCAGCAATTCACATTTTGCCCTAACAACATAATTTCTTTGGCACCGGTTGCAACCAAATCTTGGGCCTCTTGAATAATTTCATCAGCCGGACGAGAATATTCGCATCCACGCGTATAAGGAACAACACAATAGGTGCAAAAATTATCACACCCTTCTTGAACGGCTAAAAAAGCACAAGCCGATGTTGCTTTTGTTTTCGGCAAATAATCAAATTTTGAATCAGCTGGAAAATCAGCTAATAACACGCGTCCTTTTTTCCTGTTATAAGAAGAAACAAGCTCCGGCAAACGATGATAATTTTGAGGACCCAAAGCAATATCAACCAAATGAGATCTTTTTAAAATTTCTTCACCTTCAGCTTGCACAACACATCCGCAAACAACTATTAATGTTTCTTTTCCTTCTTGTTTACGTTGTTCTTTAAATTCATTTAACCGACCAATTTCGGAAAATAATTTTTCAGATGCCTTCTCTCTGATATGACAAGTATTTAACAACAAAATATCTGCTTGTTCAGGACTATTTGTTTCTTGATACCCATGAACAAACATAGCATCACGCATTCTGGCTGAATCATATGCATTCATCTGACAACCAAATGTTTTGATAAAAATCTTTTTCTAAATTTAAACTCCTTATCTTATTTTAAATAATTTTCAACCTTTGTTTTAAGATTATTTATAATTTGTTTTCTTAAAAACGGATCTGCTTTTCCTTGTTTTGGAAAAAGCGTTCTTTCAAACGTTTGATATTCCGATTCGGATAAAACCTCTTTTGCCGTTTCCATCATTTTTCTTTGCTTCCATAAAGAAGCAGATTTCAAAAGCTCTTTTTTCTTTTCCTCTGATACATTATATCCTTTTAATAAAGCCGCAGCCTCTGATGAATATTTTCTGTTTGTTGGATAATACCATTTTTGCTCTGCAGGCTCTGATGCTAATATCAACAACAAAAACGGATGTAAAATTTCCCCTTTAAAAGCATAATTTTCATCTGTTTGTAAGGCTGATTTAATTTGCTTTAAATACGACACCAATACTTTTCTTTTTTCAGCATCTTGATCCATGTCAATCAACATTTTTGCCAATTGAGTTTGGGCATACGCATTCCCATTATCCGCTGCTAAATGATAAAAAAGAAGTGCCTTCATGTCGTTTTTTTGAGCATTTTTTTCACCATTTTTAAAAATACCGGCCAAACGAATTTGAGAGTCTTCATCATTTTCCAATACTGCACAATTTTGAAACAAAGGAATAGATGCATTCACATTTTTCAAATACATTGACTCTGCTTGCGGGCAAGCAGCTAATACGGTTGAAGAAACAAAAAACGAAGTTAACAAAAGAATAAATTTATTCATCAAAATTCACCTCTATTTTTGAAACTGATTTCGGCGCAGGAACAACTGAAGTTTCAAATGAAATTTCCGAATTCCCATCAATAACTTTTTCTAAATATACGATACGCTTTCTGGCAACAACACGATCAGAATAATCATAAATAACGGCTTTTGTAAGCGGCAACTTTTGTTGATACAAAGAGGTGTTTACAATAACCCCTTTAATTAACAATCGTTCCATACCCACTTCATTTAAACCGATTTCATAAGATATATTTTGAACTTCTAATGCATCAACTTGTGGTGTTTGGGGCTGAGATTGAATTTCTTCTTGAACAGCAACAGGCTCAATCTTTTCGCTTACTTCTTCTTTTAAAACAGTTTCTTGATTTATTGGTTCTTCAGTTATATTATTTTCAATTGGTAAAGCACTTGCTACAGATTCTGCCATATCTATTGGTTTTAAATCATTCTCAATTTGAATCTCTTTTAAAGGAATTTGATTTAAATCTTCTATAGCCACTTTCTGAACAGCTTTTGCATCCAATTCGGCCGGTTGCATTTTTTCCACTTTTAAAGAAATGCTTTCTTTTGTTTTTTCAGGTTCAGCTGCTGAAATTTCAAATTTTTTTTCAATCGTTTTATTCATAAAATTCAAAAGATAATCTTTTTGCATATAGGCAGCATAACAAATCCCGGCACCTAACAAAAGCCAAATAAGCAAGGATAGTAACGGTGTTTTTTTTGATTGAACCGGTTTAAATTCTTCAGGAACATAATCAAAAGGAGATTTTTCAAATTTAGGTTCTTTTTCATCCTTAATCGGTTCATTAAATAAGGAAAGCGAAATCGGCTCATAAGAGTCTTTTAAAAAGGAAGACGGCTCTTTATCCACAGATGAAAAAACATCCATTGTTTTTTCAACTTCGTCTCGTTTTTGATGAGATGATGTTAATTCAACCACATCATCAGCCAAGTCAAAATAACAACCACAGGCTGAACAATGACATTTTTTTCCTTTTAATGATGTATCTTCATCCAAAATTTGATACTGTGTAAAACATTTTGGGCAAATAATTAACATTTAGCTTTTCCTTTTAAAAAAAATAGTGTAAGTATAATATAAACGATTTTTAAATAACTTACAACAGTTTTTATAAACAGGGGAATCAAAGTGGTGACAAACAAATTATCAACTCCGATTGCTGAATTTAATGGCGTTTCTTTTAAATATCCGACCGGACCGGAAGTTTTAAAAGATATTCAACTCTCCCTTCAACCGGGCTCATTTTATTTTATGACAGGGGAAAGTGGCGCCGGCAAAACATCTCTTTTAAGCTTACTTTATTTAAATAATATGCCCACCAAAGGTCGCATCAGATTATTTGGTTATGCACTTGACACATTAACAAGAGAAGCCAAAGCTCAAATCAGAAGACAAATCGGTGTTGTTTTTCAAGATTACCGTCTTTTAGACCACTTAAATGCATTTGATAACGTTGCTCTACCGTTGCGCATTTCAGGCACAAGAGAACAAGATATCAAAAAACACGTCCGCGAATTATTAGCCTGGGTCGGCCTTGAAAAACAACTTGATAAATATCCGCACGAATTATCAGGCGGTGAAAAACAACGCGTTGCCATTGCAAGAGCCGTTATTAATCGTCCGCGACTCTTACTTGCCGATGAACCGACCGGCAATGTGGACGATGCCATGGCGAAAAGATTAATCTATCTTTTTTTAGAACTCAACAAACTTGGCACAACAACCGTTATTGCCACCCATAATCACAACCTTATCAAACATTTTGGATTCCCGCGTCTTCATTTATCTCACGGGCACATTGAAGCGGTTGAAAAAAACAACTCAACAAATAAAGGATAATTTTTTAGGGACAGTATTATGAAAAAAAGAACAGACATTCCGTTTTCATCCGATTCATCAAAGTTTTTTATTCCGTGGCTAAGTATGTTTATGGTTTTTATTGCCACACTTATTTTAGCGATTGCCATTGTGGTTTATTCTTCTGTCCAATCTTGGACAAGCAACATTTCAGGAACGCTTACCGTTCAAATTCCGACATATACTGATAAAGGAGAAAGCAGAGAAGAACAAATCAATAAAGATATTGAGATGACTTTAACGCTTTTAAGATCTAGCGACGGTATCACTGGCGCAACACTGTTATCCGATTCACAAATGGCAACATTAATGGAGCCATGGTTAGGGCAAAGCGATACCATCAACGAATTACCTTTGCCCAAAATTATTGATGTAAACGCCGATCCTAATAATTTCCCGAACATCAGAAGATTAAAAGCGGATTTATTTGATCAGGTTCCGGAAGCTATTTTAGATAGTCATCGAGCCGCCCTTTCTGATTTGGTTGCCTTCTTTGAAAACATGGTTCATTTAATCGCATTTATTTTATTATTAATCCTCATCACAACTGCACTTTCTGTTATTTATGTCACAAAATCCAGTATGTCAGTGCACCAAAAAGTAATTGAACTTATCCACATGATGGGAGCCAGTGATTTTTATATCACTATTCAATTTGCAATGCGCAGTTTTAAATTGACATTAATCGGTAGCTTAATCGGCTTTTTATTAGCTATACCCATTATGGTCTTATTCGATTATTTCTTGCGACAAATGAGCTCTAGTTTTGTGCTTGAAAGCACTTTAAATCCGGCTCAATGGCTTATTTTAATCAGTATTCCGTTCTTAACGGCAGTATTGTCTTTCTTAACGGCATACAGAACAGTTTCAAAAACATTAAAACAAACGTTATAGATGATAAAAAAACTAATAAACATAAATATTTATTTCTCTATGATTTTCTTGATGTTTTGGCTCATCGGATTTTTGTTTTTTTGTCTTTATGCTTTATCCTTTAAATACGCACCGCAAACTCATTCGGATGCAATTGTTGTTTTAACCGGCGGAAGTAATCGCGTTAATACGGGATTAAAGTTAATTAAAGAAAAAAAAGCGGAATATATGTTAATTTCCGGCGTTCATAAAGAAGTAACAAAACAAAAATTATTCTCAAATGTCGATCCTGTTATTTTAGATAAAATCACACTGGGTTATATGGCTTTAAACACAAAAGGCAATGCAAAAGAAGTAAATGATTGGATAAAAGAGAAAAAAATTAACTCTATTTTATTGGTCACCAGCTTTTATCACATGCCGCGCAGTATTTTTGAAATTCAACAGTTAAATAAAGAAATTAAAATAGCACCCTTGCCCGTTTTTCCAAAATCTTTTAATAACTCGGTTGATTGGATCAAAACAAGATATGCATGGTTATTATTTATTGAATACCATAAGGTTATTTACACAAGGCTAAAAGCACTTTTTTGAAAGGATATCTCATGACAGAAATTTACAAACCATCAAAAATCAGATCTTATTGTTTTAATCTGTTTTTATACCTTGGAACTTTCATCCTATGCGTCATATTTTTACCGACAATGCTGATGACAACAAAAGGTTCCGGTTGTTTCCCGCGCGTTTGGTCCAGAACGATGCGTAAAGCACTAAAGGTTATTTGCAATATCGAAGTTGAAATTAAAGGTCTTGAAAATTTACCTAAAAAACCAGGTTATATTGTTGCATCCAAGCATCAATCAGCCATGGAAACCGTTTTGTTTCATAGCATTATTCCAAATCTTTTTTATGTTTTAAAAATGGAATTGCTTTTTCTTCCGTTAGTCGGTTTATATTTTCTTAAAACAGGATGTGTTGCCATTGACCGCAAGGGTGGAACAAAAACCATGCGCAAAATGACTGCCGGTGTAAAAAAGAATTTGGCTCGTGGTATGAACTTAACCATTTTCCCGGAAGGAACAAGAACCGCCCCAGGCAGCAAGAAACCTTACTCTCCCGGTGTTGCTTTTCTTTATGAACAATGCAATGTACCTGTTATCCCGGTTGCTTTAAATACGGGATATTGCTGGGGGCGAAATCAAAAATTAAAGACAAAAGGAATTGTGACTGTTTCGTTTTTAAAACCAATTGAACCCGGTCATAACAAACGAGAATTTATGAAAGAACTTTATGATGCGATTGAAACGGAACAAGATAAGCTTATTCATCCACACGAACTTTTAAAACAAAGAGAAGGTAAATAATGATTGAAAGAAAAATCGTCTTAGGCGTTTATTCCGATTCCAGCCTTAACAATGTTGAACTCGGTCTTATTGAAACAGATGGCATAGATATATTTGAAAAGCCTGTTTCTTTGCTTCGCCCATATAGCAATGAGCTCAAAGACGAAATTTATAAATTTATGCTTAAAGGCGATTTTTCCGACACATTAAAAATGAGTAATCTTTCAAAAAAAATCACAGCCTTTCACAAAGAAGCCATTGATGAATTTATTTGTTTACATAAACGAAACTATCCAAAAATTCATTTAATCGGATATTCAGGCCATACTGTTTATCAAAATCCGGATGAAAAAGTTAATATCACTCTTGGGAATTTTGAAGAAATTGCCAACCATTTTAAAATACCCGTTATCGGAAAATTTTTAAATTCAGATTTAACTGCCGGTGGCCGAGGTGGTCCTATTTTTACAACGTTTTATGATGCCTTAACAAGAAATGAGAAAAAGCCTCTTTGCATTGTTTCTCTTGGCGGTATTATCACGATGACGAGCATTAATCCCTTTGGACAGTTACAAGCTTTTGATTCTTCCATCGGTTTAGTTTTATTAGATCATTGGATATATACCAAAACGGGTTCGGAAATGGATTTTAACGGCAAATATGCCAAATTAGGTCAAGTTGACACTTCTTTGGTTAATCACCTTCTAAAAGATAAATATATCCTTAAAACACCCCCAAAAACCGTTAGACGAGAAAGTTTTATGGATTTATATAAACATATTGAAGGGTGTTCAGTTGAAACAGGGGCTGCTTCATTAACAAACTTTATTGCAAAAAGCATTCATTTAAGTTCTTCATATTTTAATGAATCTCCCATTCAATTTATTTTGACGGGAGGTGGAATTTACAATCCGACACTTATTCAAATGATAAAACAAGAAATCAAGCAACCTGTAAAAACAGCACTCGATTGCGGATGGGATAATGACACTTTAAATGCACAAGCTTATGCTTTTTTAGCAGTTCGATCCCAAGCAGGGCTTCCGATTAGTTTTCCCCAAACAACCGGCGCATACGAAGCTGTTACCGGTGGCAAAACATTTTATCCCACCGATTCGCGATTCGCTTAATTTTTTGCATTTTTTAAGTAAAAAATAAAGACAAACCGATATTTTATACATAAAAAAGTATATAAAAATCATATAATTGTAATTTTTTTTATTTTTTCCTTGATTTTATTTTTTATTTTTTATATATTTCAAGACCTCTGTTCAAATTAACAAAAGAGGAAAAAAATGAAAAAAATTATTCGTAAAACAGTTTTAACGTTAACGGCATTTATGTCAGTTAATTCTGCTTTTGCAAACTCATTACAACCGACACCGGAAAAGGCTATTGCAAACTCATTACCGCCGACACCGGAACGGGCTATTGCAAACTCATTACCGCCGACACCGGAACGGGCTATTGCAAACTCATTACCGCCAACACCGGAACGGGCTATT
>JAFXIF010000051.1 GCA_017533325.1 Alphaproteobacteria bacterium | reverse complement strand
GTTGCCCCAGATGATCTGATTGTTTGACACATGGATTATGAGCCATCCACTTTGCCTCTATAGCTATTCCTTTAATGGTGATATAAAAAAAAGACTCTGCTGAATTAACAAAGCCTTTTTTGAACTGGTAGCTTCAAGAGGGGTGCGAACCCTCGGGCACATGGATTATGAGCCATCCGCTCTTGCCTCTATAGCTATTCCGCCATCGGATAGATACTTTAAACGTTAAAACATAAAAAAAAGACCTTAAAAATAAGGCCTTTTTTGAACTGGTAGCGGAAGAGGGGATCGAACCCCCGACACATGGATTATGATTCCACCGCTCTACCATCTGAGCTATTCCGCCATCGGATAGATACCTTATAACTCTAAAAAAAATAAATGTCAACAAAAAATATTAAAAAAAATGAAAAAATATTGCTTTTTTAAAAAAATTGATATAATATACTCAAAAATAAAAGATATTAATTTAACCAACAGGGGGTTTTATTATGGCTGAAGTTTTTTTTAATGGGTCTGCTGGTCGTTTAGAAGGTCGTTTTCATAAATCTGAAAACCCGAGAGCACCGCTTGTTTTAATTTTACATCCGCATCCGGCCCAAGGCGGAACAATGAATAATAAAGTTACTTATGCAATGTTTCAAGCGTTTGTAAACATGGGTTTTTCCGTTCTTCGCTTTAATTTCAGAGGCGTTGGCAATTCGCAAGGAACGATTGACGGAACGGGTGTTGGCGAATTAGCTGATGCGATTATTGCATTGGATTGGCTTCAAAATATTGATTCTGAATCAAATGTTTGCTGGATTGCGGGATATTCGTTTGGTGCTTGGATAGCGGCTCAATTGTTAATGAGACGTCCTGAAATTAAAGGATTTGTTTTTGTTTCTCCGCCAACGAACTTATATCAATTTGATTTCTTAACGCCATGTCCGTCTTCCGGTTTGATTATTCAAGGCGGTAAGGATGATCTTGTCAGTGAACCGACGGTTGCCATGTTAGCTGAGCAATTATCAAATCATAAATATTTGCATGTTGAATATCAAACGATTTCGGAAGCTGACCATGTGTATTCCAAAAATTTAAAAGATGTTCATGATTTGATTGTGAAATATGTTCCGGATATTCAAAGTCGTCGTCCGAAACGGAATTTGAAAAAGCTTAAAAAAGCTATTATTCCAAATGATGATTACTAACTAAAAGCCCTTTTTTAAGGGCTTTTCTTTATGAAAGAGAAAAATGTATACTCAAATTAAAAAAGAGGTTGAAAAGCTTTTATCAACGGCGTCAGGGCATGGTCTTGACCATGTGGAACGTGTTTGCCAAATGGCACTATGGTTGGCAAAAAAAGAAAATGTTGATGAAGAAACAGTGATGTTAGCGGCGCTTTTGCATGATGTGGATGATTATAAATTTGTGGGTATCGAACAGGCAAAAAATCTTTTAAATGCCAAAAAGATTATGCAAAAAGCCGGAATTTCTGGCGTTAAGCAAGAAAGAGTATGTGATATCATTTTAAATATGGGATACAGCAATGCCCTTAAAGGAATTCGGCCGAAAACAAAAGAAGGGGCTATTGTATCGGATGCGGATATGTTGGATGCCATGGGCGCTGTTGCCGTTGTGCGCACTTTGGAATATGCGCTTTTAAAGGGTGGGTTTGTTTTTGATAAGGATATTTTCCCGGAAACAAAAGTTTCATTTGAAAGTTATCAAAAAAAAGCCACAACACAAGAACCGGCGATCAATCATTTTTTTGATAAGCTTTTGAAACTCAATGGATTGATTATAACAGACTCCGCGAAGAAAGAAGCTCAAAAGCGCCATGATTTTATGGTTGCATTTTTAAAGGAATTCTTTTTGGAGCAAAACCAAAAAGAGTGGCTTGATTATTTAGAGTTATATCTTAATCTGCTTTAAATTTTATTTTATTGTTCGTGCCAGTTTTTCTTTAATAGCGGCTAAAAATTTATCGGAACTTTTCTCAAATTTCATGGCTTTTTTAAGAAAAATTCCATTTTTGGCTGCCACTCTCATCAAATGGGGAAGGGCATCTTTATGCGGATGCGTGACTAAAATCATCACATTTGAGGATTTCACTTCCTGCACCAAAGGTTTTTCTTCGCCATCTGCTTTAAAAGTGATATTTTCATCCAGACATTTTTGAAGTAAATCTTGCATTTTGTCGTAAGACTGCTGAAACATTTGGCCTAAATCAACGGCGGATAGCATACCTGCTTGTTTTTTTAGCAATAAAAGAGGTGTATTTTGAGTGGCACACACCTTTTTAAACATTTCAAGGGCTTGTTTATGTTCATTTAATGCTAAAATTTGCTGAGATCCGGAAAGACACATTTCAACAAGAGGTGTTTCTTTGCCGTTTGCCTGAAAAGATGTTCCTTTTTTATAGCAAGAGAGCAAAACTTGATTAAAAAAGGCATGAGGATAAGAATATTGCTGATATAAATCCGTTGCAGAAAGCATACCCTTTCTTTTTTGTTTCGGATTAAGTAAAATCCCTTCCTCAGCGCAAAAATCTTTAAACGATTGAATGGCGTCAGGGTCATTTAAAAGAGAAAGAGTCAAACGATAATTTTTTTTGATCGGTTGAATAATCGGTGTTTGAACGCCGTTTATTTCAATGCTTCTTTTTTTTGTATAGCATTTTTTGAGGGCTTTTTTTAAGATTGTGTCCCCTCTCATAAAGCGTGTCTTTAAATCGTCTAAAAAAAGAAACTCATTTTTTTTTGTTATGGTGTTCATTGATTGCCCTCTTTTTTATTTGTTTCATCTTTAAAAGTATACCATAAAAATCAAATAAGAACAAGCTTAAAAAAAATAAGGCCTTATTTATCTTTGATTATTTTGATTGTTTATACCTGTTCTTGTTTTTGGTTTCTTTAAATTTGAGTATAATTGAGAAAGAAAAAATAAAGTTTGAACAAACGGATTTTTTTTCCCTTTGATAAGGGTAAGTGTTCGTGCCATGGCATTTGAGGCGGGAGTGTAAATATCTGGAGCCATTCCTTTTTTTTCTTGTATTAGATTACCTTTTTTATCATATCTTTCCAAATACTTTGTTCCAATGATAAGTGTGGTATCTTCTGTTACGGGAAGTAGGACAGTTGCCCCGCTTTGATAAGTGCCGGAGGTCGCCTCTCCGATGCTTTTTGCTTTGGGAAGTTGTTTAAGCATAAAAATCGCACCTTCTGAAGCTGAAGCATTATATCCATCTTGCAAAATATACACAGAACCTGAAAATCGATCCGTTTTCTCATCAGTAATAATGCTGGGAATTTCACTTTCTTGGTGTTTTTTTAAAAAAAGATGTCGATAAGGATCTGTTTCATTTGGAATGATGACTTCAGTTCTATCAGCATATTTCACTGAGTATCCGGCCATTCTTTCGGTGATTTCTTTAATAACTTGTGCATCTCCGCCGGTATTTCCTCTTAGGTCAAAAATAATATTTTTCCAGTTCTTTTCTTTTTTAAGTTCAAAGAAGCGGTTTATAAATTTTTTTCTGGCATCAGGTTTCTCATTGTCGCTATAGCTCAAGAAAGCAATGGTGACAATGCCGATATTTTGTCCATTCATTTTCCTTGTGCCGATATACCAAGAGCCTTTTTCTGACATATCAAATTTTTCATGATTTTCAGGGATGTCATTTTGAGTGTTTATTCTTTTATTTGGGACTTTTTTAGGAACTAGATTTTTCCCGTTTCTTTTTAAATTGATATGATTATCCGGAACGTGCTCAGCAATCAAGTTCGCAAAATCCTGCCAAAGATCATTTTCCTCTTTTTGAAAGTCCAACTGATTGACGGCCCCGATAAAGGATTCCTTTTCAAGATCACAAACGGCTGTTGAATGATTCCATTTCGGCAAATATTTTTTGATAATCAAAGCCGTTTTTTTTATATCGTGTTCAATGCTCATTTTATCCTCCCCCATACCGGATATTTATTTAATCAGTCATTTTTATCTTTAATTTAGCAAGAACAACTCCGCTAATCAGAATAGGTATAATTAAAACACTTGCAATCATAAATGTCAAGCTGACACCGAAAGAATCAAATAACGGTTTTAAGGAAAGCATGGCAAAACAAGAACAAATTCTGTCAATCATGCTTTTAACGGATAAAACAGTTGCCCGTTCGTTGGATTGAATCTTGTGATTAATCAGCGTTGTGGAAATTAAAGAGCATAACACTCTGGAACTTGAGCTTAAAATCATCATAATTAGGAAAATATATACCAAAGAGGGCGGAACGATAACGGATAAACTGGCGCAAAGTAAACTGATCGAAAGCAAACCGCATAAGGCGAAAACAGACTTGTTTAATCCGATAAATTCCAAAACACTTCCGGCGCAAATTGACCAAACAATGCGCATAAAGGAATTTAAAGAAACCATAATGCTGAACATAAACACGGGCACGTTTGTTGCAATCATAACTGATTGTAATCCCCACATTAAAGTGAGCGTTAAAGCGCCGTAAGCGGCCGGAAAAATCATCAGCCATTTAATCTCTTTATTTTTAAGGGCTAAATTTGAAATTTCAAAAATATCTTTGATTTTGCTTTTCCCTTTTTCCACTTTTCTTTTGGCTTCCGGCACATCCGGTAAAATCATCAAAATAAGAGCTGCAATAAAAATTGAAACCACGCATAAGCCAACCGTTGCCTCCGGACCGATAAACTGATATAAAAAAGCACCTGTTATGCTTGAAAAAAACAGGCCGATATTTCCAAATGTTGACATTTTTGAGAGTTTTTTGTGATAAAGGTGCTGTTTATTTCTTTTTTTCAAAAGGTCGTATAAATAAGCATCCAATGTTCCGGAAATAAAAGAAATCCCAACAGCAAAGATAAGTTCGCCGATTAACATAAAGAAAAAACCACTCCCGAATATCCAACATAAATATCCGAACAACCAAGCGAACATACCGATAACCAAGGAGCTTTTTCTTGAAAAGATATCAGCGATATATCCGGAGGGGATTTCCAAAAGGAAAACAGCTCCTAAGGCAAGTCCTTGAATAAAAAAGAAATCTCCTTGTGAAACATTTTTATATTGATAAAAAAGCATCAAAACCGGCAAGCAAAACATCAGGTGCTGTAAGGCGTTGACGAAATAAAGATATCGAGGTGCTTGTTTAATGTCTATCATGATTTTTTTCTATAAATGAAAGAATTTTTTTCAAATCAGTTTTTTTCTTATAAATAAGGATAGGGGCAGGAGCTAATTTAAAAAAGTCTTTTAAATCATTGATGATTTCAACACCGCTCACATCATAATCTCTTATCTTTGTTAAAGAAAGCTTCCTATAGTGATAAGCTTGAACCGGTAAATCGGGATCAATTTCTTGACCGATTAATCTCTTGGCTATGATAAACCTTTTCGTGAATCTGAATAATCTTATCAGTCTGTTGACTTTGACATAAATGATAAAATCCGGATTAATTTTTCGGATTAAAACAGCGTGTGACCCTTCGGCAACCCAATCTTTTTTATTTTTCAGCATAAACTGATTTAAAATTTTCATATATTCTTTTTCGCTTCGCCAACTGCCGTCAGCTTTATTACGCGCCACTTCGTCCAAATTAAGTCGCGGAAGGTTTAATTTATGGCAAAGTTCATAAGCAAGTGTGGATTTTCCTGCTCCCAATCCGCCGACAATTAAAATTTTCATTTATTTTTCTCCTTTGAAAATATAATCAGAGGAACTTCAATTTCTTCTTTTGAAATGCCGGCATGATCTGAAGTGAAGGAGGTCATATACTTTTTGAAAGTTTCAACATTTGGATTATTTTCATCATAATAGGAAAGTCCTTTTTTCCCAAAGCCAACAGCGACAAAATCGCCGACAAAATCTTCAACCTTGTCATGTTTGTTGCCACTTCCGAGTAATCCGGACTCAATAAATTCTTCATGAGTAAATAACAAAAAGTCTTCTTTAAAATACTGATTAAAAAGTTTTTTAAATTCCTCTTTTTTATCTTCTTTCACAAAAAAACTTGTTGTTCTTAATTCCATTGTCGGTGCATGTTTTAAACACTCTTTTATTCCGTCAAATTCATTGATCCATACCAGTTCAATATCAATAATTCCATGATCAGCCGTTATTAAAACAAGTGTTTCCTCATCAATTTCTTTTGAAAGTTGTTCCATTTCAGTATTGATGTTTTTCATAATATTATTGATAAGAGGGGTGAAACAGCCGTTATGATGAATGCTTGAATCCGGATCGGTCCAATATCCTAAAATAATGTTTTTTTCATGAGTTTTTAATGTGGAAACTATTCGCTCCCTCATTTCTTGAACGGATTTGACCCCGCCGGGATACCAATCCGGAAAAATTCGTTCAAAGTGAATATCTTTATTTTTCTCGGTAATTTGAGTGTAAATATCCTTATAAGATAAAAAGCGCTGGCTGACAGAGGGAATATCCAACGGTTTTTGCGAATAAAAAGCCTTATTTGTAAACAGCTCAATAATTTCGTCATATTCTTTAAAATATTGCATCCAACCAAGCCATCCATGTTCAATCGGCGCTTTCCCCGAATGAATGGAGTTTGTTGCAGCTGCGGTTGTTGGCGGATAAATGGAAGATAAAGTGCTTTTTTTATGTCGCCTTAAAAAGGAGTCTTCTTTTAAGTGGTGTTCAAGAATGTTTTTGCCCATCCCGTCAAAAATAATCAGAACGATGTTTTTATATTTTTGAAGGATTTTATCCAGTTCGGGCAAAGAGGAGTGCAACGGTAAAATGCCATATTTTTTTAAAATTGAAGAAGAAAGGGCTAAAATGCTGTTATTGTAATTAGGATAAAAAATTTTTTCTTTCATAATGAGCCTTTCTTTGGATGTTATTTATTCTAGCGTTTCTATAAAAATGTCTTTTAACGGATGATTTGTCATATTTTTATAGACTTTTTGGTATAACTGAAGCATTTCTTTTGTTATTTCTTCCTCTTTTAAGCAAACAGCTGTATTTGAAGCGACAGTATGTGAAGTGTTTTTAACTTTTTCAAGATCGGCATGATAAAATTTTTGAAAATCTTCTTCCGTGAATCTGTTAAAAAAGGATGAAAGTTCAAGAGGATTTATGTTGCCTTCCTTTTTCCAAGCTTGTTTAATTTCATTTAATTTTTGTTGAATGATTTCTTTTGACGGATAAAAAGGGCGTTTTGCTATTTCGTTAGCCGCTAATTTTTTTCCTTTATCTTCCGGCGCAATGTCATTAAAATATTTTTGAAATAAATTATAGCCGTCCAAAAAAACTTCATGGGGAATCCCCATCAAATAACAAAGGTCCAATAATTTTTCAGTGCTGATTTTATTTGTTCCTTTTTCATACTTTTGAAGTTGTTGAAAAGTGACGCCTAAAAGATAAGCCACTTGTTGTTGACTTAAGTGAAGTCTTTTTCTTTTTGTTTTAATTATATGGCCGACATAAGCGTCAAACGGATTGATGTTATTTACAATGATTTTGTTTACTAATTGTTTAAGTTCTTCTTCAAGAATAATGCTGTCGTCCGTCATTTTTTTTTACCATTTTTAAACATATTATTGTATTCAAAGTGGTATTTTATATTATTTCTATAAAAAAAACAAGAGGTTATTTTTCAAAAATACACATAATTTCAGTGTGATTTGTATAAATAAACTGATCAACGCCAACGGCTTTTGAAATATGCCAACCGTTTTCAAGTAAGGCTTTGGCATCACGGGCGGCGCTGATGGGATTGCAAGAAATCATAATGATTTTTTTGACACTTGATTTTTTAAGTTCTTTTGTTTGTTCTTTTGCTCCGGCTCTTGGCGGATCCATGATAACAACATCAATGCCATCAAATTCACTTGCAATCAATGGGTTTCTGAATAAATCCCGCTTAATCCCGTTTTCTTTTAAAACAAGAATGCTTTCTGTGGCTGAATCATATCCTTTGACTTGTAACCCTTTTAAAAGCAGGGGTGTTGTAAATGTCCCGGCACCTGAAAATAAATCAATAATATTTTTATCCTGAGGTGTTATATTCGATAAAACAAGGTTAATTAAGGCTTCTTCGCCTTCTTTTGAGGGTTGCAAAAATAAATCAACCGGATAAGGTGACGGATTTTTTTCTAAAATCGGTTCATCATTATAATAAAGGCGGTTGACGATAGAGGTGTTGGCAAATTCGGCTAAAAGCATTCGCTCATTAAGGGAAGGCATTTCTTTTTTTGATGTTTTAATATGCATATCAATGCCAAATTTTGTTTTTTGAACAAAAATATCCCCGCTTTTGTTAAGCTCTTTTAAAACGGGTTTTAAAGAAGATAAAACCTGATTAAGGTCAAGGATAAGGGCAGGGCAGGATTCAAGCGGTGTTATTTGATGACTTTTTTTGGCATTAAACCCGATAAGTCCTTTTTTAAAAGCAAAAGTTGCCCGCCTTCTTGTTCCAAAGTCAATTAAAATGAAATCATCCAGCTTTAAATCAATCCCTTCATGCGAAAAAGAATTAAGAATAAAGTTTTTCTTTTTGTTGATATAGTCGTCTAAATTTAAATCTAAATATAAACAACCGCCGCATCTTTCAAAGTTAGGGCAAAATCTGTTTGTCATTTGATAATACTCTATAATAATTATGATTTTTTTTGATTTTACAGTTTTTGTTTTGATAAGTCAATAAAATTCATTGACTTATTTAAAAAAACAAGATAAATTAAGCATGGTTTTATTTATTTTTCGATCTAGAAAGAAGGTAATGGATGACAGAAAGTCAAAATTTAGGACATGAACAACGTCAGGTTCGTTTAAAAAAGTTAGAAAAGTTAACTGAGATGGGTATTAATGCCTATCCTCAAATTTATCGTCCGACTGATACAGCTCAAACGCTTGCCGATAAATATGAAACTTTGCCAAATGATACGGTCACTGAAGATAAAGTGAAAGTGGCGGGTCGTATTCGTGCCATTCGAAATTCCGGCATGTTTATTGATATATATGATTCAACGGGTAAAGTTCAAATTTATACTTCTAAAAACGAAAGTTCAGCTGAGCTTTTAGAAATGCTTGATTTGCTTGACATCGGGGATATTATCGGTGTTGAAGGAACGGTAAAAAGAACCAAACGCGGGGAGCTTTCTGTCAGCTCTTTAAAAATAACCATGCTTGCTAAAGCATTGTTGCCGTTACCTGAAAAATTTCACGGGTTAACGGATACGGATACGAAATATCGTCAACGGTATTTAGATATGATAACAAATCCGGAAACAACCGAAACACTTATTAAACGCTCGCATATTATTACGGCGATCAGAAGTTTATTGCTTGATAAAGGGATCCTTGAAGTTGAAACTCCGCTTTTGCATGTTATTAAAGGCGGGGCAACGGCAAAACCGTTTATTACACATCATAATGCTTTAGATATGGATTTATTCTTGCGTGTGGCACCGGAACTTTATTTGAAACGTTTAATTGTCGGCGGTATGTAAGGAGTTTTTGAAATCGGTCGAAATTTCAGAAACGAAGGAATTGACACGCGCCACAATCCGGAATTTACGATGATGGAAGTTTATCGTCAATATAATGATTATACGGATATGATGACTTTATTTGAAGAAATCGTTGAAGCGGCTGCCATGAAAGCAAACGGGACAACGGAAGTTGAAATTGATGGCAATAAGATTAATTTGAAAGGTCCGTTCCCACGCCGAACAATGGCTGATTTAATTAAAGAATATGCCGGTGTTGACTTTTTGGCGATTGAAACGGATGAAGAAGCAAGAAAAGTTTGTGATGAGTTGAATGTGCCGGTTGCAGATGATGCCGATTGGGGACATTGTATGGCAGCCGTTTTCGAAGAAAAGTGCGAAAAACATTTGATTCAACCAACGCATGTGATTGATCACCCGAAATCTATTTCGCCGCTCACCAAAGAACATAGAGAAGATCCTCGTTTGGTGGAACGTTTTGAAACGTTTATAAACACATGGGAAATGTGTAATGCTTATTCAGAGCTCACCAATCCGATTGATCAAAAAGAACGCTTTGAAGAACAAGTAAAAGCAAGAGATGCCGGTGATGATGAAGCCGATATGATGGATGAAGATTTTGTCACGGCTTTGGAGCATGGTATGCCACCAACCGGCGGATTGGGTGTGGGTATTGATAGATTGATTATGATTTTAACATCTTCTTTATCTATCAGAGATATTATTGCTTTCCCGACAATGCGTAAAAAATAGTCGGTGCGGTGATAAAAAAACTTGCACTTTCCATTTGAACAGGTTATGTTTTTTTTGTAAGATTAAAATAAAAGGAGATTGAAATGACAAAAGAAGAAATGAAGAAGTTTTTGACATTGGATGAACCGATTTTTGTATCAAAATTTGCCCCTGTTTTGGCTCCCTATGCAAAAATTGTTTATTTAATCGGTTTGGTTATTTTGGCAATAACCGTTTTGGCCGCTTTAATGACATTGTTAACAGGTGGAATTGCTTCTGCATTCTTAACATTGGTTGTTGTGGTTGTTGAATTTATTTTATTCCGTATGTTCTGCGAATTCTTGATGACACACGGGAAATAAGGGTTTGTTCTCGTAGCTCAGATGGATAGAGCACAGGATTCCTAATCCTGGGGCCGTGGGTTCGACTCCCGCCGAGAACGCCAACAAGTTAAAGGGGATTTATGCCGGAACTTTATTATAATGCCACTTCGGTTTCAATAGATGGGATTGGGCTATTAATAGAAGGGGCACCAAAAACCGGAAAATCCTCTTTAGCTTTATCGCTGATTGATGAAGGAGCAAAGTTAATCAGTGATGATTTAACTTTTTTATCTTTAAAAAATAATAAGTTATATGCTTTGCCTCAAAAAAAAATGACAGGGCAACTGTTTATCAGGGAGCTTGGATTTTTAAAGATAGATAGGGTTCAAGAAGAGCCGATTGAAGTAAAAGCACTTATTGGGTTATCTTTAAAAGAAGATGATTTTTTAAATGGGGAAAAGAAAAAAAATCTTTTTGGTGTTGAGGTAAAGGTTTTTAATTTTTTATCATCAGATTATGCCTTGACAAAGAAAATAAAAGCCGTTATAAAGCTCATACAAAAAGAATGGGAATTGAAAGAATAGGAGAAGATAATGATTGGTATTGTTCTGGTTGCGCATTGCAATTTGGCGTATGAAATGCTTTCTGTGGTGGAACATGTTGTCGGCAAACAAGAAGGGATTGAATGCGTTGGCATTGAAGTTACGGACGATATGGAGAAAAAACGCCATGAGATTTTGGAAAAAACATCTTTAGCCGATACGGGTGACGGCGTTGTTGTGGTAACGGATATGTTTGGCGGAACGCCTTCTAATTTAGCAATTTCCATTATGGAAGAACGCAATATTGAAGTTATTTCGGGGATGAATATTCCGCTTTTGGTTAAATTAGTGCGTGAACGCAATGAAACGATTGCAGATGCGGTTGTGGATGCTCAAGAAGCGGGCAGAAAGTATATTAATATTGCCTCTCATTTATTAAAACTTGATTCATAAAAAATGGCTGATTGTTCGATAAAAATTGCAATACAAAATTTAAAAGGCCTTCATGCGCGAGCAACGGCAACATTTGTGAAAGAAGCTGAAAAGTTTCATTCAGATATTACCATAACCAATAAAGACGGGGTCACTGTTTCTGGTAAATCGATTATGGGGATATTGATGTTGGGGGTTCCGCTTGGAGATGAGATTGAGGTCCGGGCGGTGGGCGAAGATGCTCAAGAAGCCATTGAAGCATTGAAAAATCTGATAAATAACCGCTTTGGGGAAGATTAGAAAAAAGTTCTTGCATTTTTGATGAAAAGGGAGTAAATAGAAAAAAAGTTTTGGGGTGTCGCCAAGTGGTAAGGCAGCGGATTCTGATTCCGCCATCCGTTGGTTCGAATCCAGCCACCCCAGCCAATAAAAAAAGCCGTCTTTGGGCGGTTTTTTTATTGGCTAGGAGTAACTGGTTCGGTCCAACGGATGAGTTGGTTCGTTCACGGAGCGTTAGCGAAGTAGACGTCCGATAGGACGGTCCTAAGCGAAAGCGCAGGATAAATTGCTTTGCAATTTACAATCCAGCCACCCCAGCCAATAAAAAAAGCCGCCTTTAAAGCGGTTTTTTTTATTGGCTAGGAGTAACTGGTTCGGTCCAACGGATGAGTTGGTTCGGTCATGTAGCGTCAGCGAAGTGGACGGCGAAGAATGAGCCGGTCCGAACAAAGTGAGGACGAGGGATTTATCCCGAGCAATCCAGCCACCTATAGCGTTTAAAAAAAGCCGCCTTTAAAGCGGTTTTTTTTATTGGCTGAGAGTAACTGGTTCGAAGCAACGGGAGTGGTTGGTTCGTTCACGGAGCGTTAGCGAAGTAGACGTCCGATAGGACGGTCCTAAGCGAAAGCGCAGGATAAATTGCTTTGCAATTTACAATCCAGCCACC